>JBKJUB010000098.1:0-17186 GCA_046590765.1 Sphingomicrobium sp.
GTAACTGCTGTAATAGGTCTGCGGCCAAGGACTGCCGACATTATAGCCGCCGAACAACGGGATCAGCGAGCTGACGAGGCCATTGTCGCGCTCGATCCGATAGACGCTGCCCAAGCGGTCGTCGTAGCGATAATAATATGTGGGCGTGTCAGCGTAATTGTTGGCGTAGAATGACGGCACCGGCGCAAGCGCGTATGTCGGCGCAATCCGCTGACCGATCGACACCAACAGGCGATTGTCGAACTTGGTCTTGAATGGCTTCATCGCGCGCATCTCGCGAGTGGCGAACAATGGTTCCGAAGGACGCACGGCGCGAGTCTCGAACTGTCGATTGTCGCGATTGGCGAAAACGCGCTTGGCCATACGGCGCTCGACCTTGCCCTGCTGGCGATCGAAACTGGGCATCGCGCGACGGTCGTCACGCTGCGCCTGGCGCTCGACTCGCTGTTGCTGGCGCTCGATCCGCTGCGGACGCTCCATGCGCTGCGCCTGGCGCTCGATGCGCTGCGGGCGGTCCATGCGCTGCGGGCTCTCCATGCGCTGAATCTGACGCTCCGCTCGCTGGGGACGCTCGATTTGCTGCATCTGGCGCTCGGCGCGTTGCGGACGCTCCATGCGCTGCATCTGCTGGCGTTCGACGCGTTGCGGTTGCTCCTGGCGCGGCTGTTGCTGCGCTTGACGCTCCTGTTTATGCTGGGGCTGGGCTTGTTGCTGCTGCTGGGGCTTCTCCGGGCGGCTACCGCCATTTCCACCCTTGTCAGCCATTACCGGGGCGCTAAGCGCAATACCGGCGACGCCGGCAATCAATATCATCTTGCGGGTCATGATGACCTCCACTGTTGTTTGTCTCGATTTATTAACGCTCAATATGGGTGATCGAGCCTTTGCCGACGATGAACCCCGGCCGACTTTTCACTCGGCTCGGCCCATGCAGGCCACCGCCCAACGGCCACGTTATCTAAGGTTCAGGAAGGTCGGCCCGACGCCCGCCACCATAAATTTCCAGGATTCGGGAAATGGGGTTGCGACTCACTTTGGAAGCTGCTTTAACAATCAGGTGGATGCGGACTTCGGTCCAAATCCATGGAGCCCCGGATACTTCGGTATCCGGGGCTTACCCATTTCTGGGGTCTGGCGCCCTGCTACTTATCCCGAGCCTCGGCCACCCGCCGGGGCTTTTTTGTTGGCCGCCAAATGGGCAAGCCAGGGCTTTCTTTTTGCCCGCGCCGCGCTAGCAAGCGGCATGGCCAAGAGATCGTCGAGCATTCCCAATTACAAGCGCCAGCGGCGCCGCGGCGGCGGCGGGCGGACCGGCGGGGGAATCTTGCGCTTCCTGCTCAAATCCATCCTCGGGCTGTTCCTGTTCTCGATTCTGTGGGTCGTGGCGTATCGCTTCATCAACCCGCCAATCACCGCGACGATGCTTGGAGATGTCGTTGCCGGGCGCGGCGCGGCGCGCGACTGGATGAGCCTCGAAGCGATGGATCGCGACATGGTCCGAGCCGCGATCGGCGCCGAGGACAGCAAGTTTTGCGCGCACAATGGCTTCGACATCGAAGCGATCGAGGATGCCATGAAGCGCAACGCCAGCGGCGGGCGGATCCGCGGCGGATCGACGATCAGCCAGCAGACTGCGAAAAACGTCTTCCTGTGGCAGGGCGGCGGCTATGCGCGCAAAGGCGCCGAAGCTTATTTCACCTTCCTGATCGAAAATGTGTGGGGCAAGCGCCGGATCATGGAAGTCTATCTCAACGTCGCCGAGACAGGGATTGGCACTTATGGCGCCAACGCCGGGTCGATGCGTTACTTCGGGCATGACGCGAGTGCGATGTCGGCGACTGAAGCGGCGCGAATCGCGGCGATCCTGCCCTTGCCCAAGAAGCGCGGCGCAGTCGCCCCCAAGGGGTTCACCAAGCGTTATGGCAATTCGATCGCGGCAAGGGTTGGCGTGGTTGGGCGCGACGGACTCGATGGCTGCGTCTATGCGGGCAGCAAAGCGCCGGTGAACAAGGCGCCGCCCAAGGTCACCAGGGCGCCCAAGGACGTGCCGGGCGAGGATTATGAGACCGCCACCCCGCCACCACCCGAGGTGACCGTCGATACGCCGCCGGGCGACCCGGTGCCGACGCCAGCCCCGGGAACGCCCGATGCGCCGGTCGTCGGGGAGCACGTGGCGGTTGCGCCTGCGGACGAGCCAGCCCCGCCACCGGAACCGACGGCGCTCAACAACACGGCCAGCCAATAGCAATCACCATGACCGTGTCGTTGTTCAGCTTCATCGACATGTACGCCAAGGGGCTGGCGACATTGCAGAATGTGCTCGAGAAAGGTTGCGCATTCGCCGCCGACCAGGGGATCGACGAGCAAGACATGCTCGGCTGGCGGCTGGTCGAGGACATGTTCCCGTTGTGGCGGCAGGCGCAGATCGTGGCGATTTTCGGCGCTCGCTGGCCGATGCGCGCAGCGGGCCTGCCCGAGATTGACGAGCCGAGCGGGGAGATGAATTTCGACGAATTATTCGCGCTGATCGCCCAGTCGCGGGCTTCGTTTGCGACTCTGACCCCGGCGCAGTTGGAGGGCAAGGGCAGCGAAATGTTCACGATGGATTTGGGTGTGATGAAACCCGAGATGCCGATCGAGCAATGGGTAACCGGTTTTGCCACCACCAATTTCTATTTTCACTTGAGCATCGCCTACGCGATTCTTCGCCAGCGCGGGGTGCCGCTGGGCAAGCCCGACCTGTTCGCCGGCGGGCTGTAACGCCTAGCCGACCAAAGCCAGCTTGGGGCCTTCCTGCGCGGAGAGGGTTACCGCGCCCTCCCCTAGCAATCGTTCAAGTCGCGAGGCCAAATCGGCGTCGAGGCTGAAGTCGCGGCCAATGACAAGGACTGCCTCGCGGCTGCGGCTGATCGGCAGCGTGGCGCGGATCAGGCCATTGCCACCGCGTGATTTCGCCAGCTCGGGGAGGATGGCCGCCAGCGCGCCCGCGTCGGCGATAGTCAGATCGAGCTGGAGCCGCGTTTTCTTAGCCAGACTGTCGATCGGCTGGAAATGCTTGACGGTGACGCGCGGGACTTCGTCGCCCGGGCGGCGGTCGAGTTCAACCGTCATCAGCCCGCAGGTCCCCGCCTTGGCCGCCGCTTCAAGATCGGCTGAAGGACCGGCGTCGAACACCGTTGCGATATATTGGCCCGAGGCGTCGGAGATGGTCGCCATCATGTAGCGCCGCCCTTTTGCAGACGTGCGCCAATTGGTCGATTCAACCAGCCCCGCCATCATCGCCGCCGATCGTCCGCCATCGGCCGGTGCAGGAAGCGAGGCGAGTTCGGCGAAGCTCTTGACCCGGTGCGCGGCGAGCAAGTGGCGCTGGGCATCGCCCGGGTGGGCGGAGAAATAGAAGCCGAAGGCGTCGCGCTCGGCAGCCATCCGCTCGGCCAGCGTCCAGGCGGAATCGCGCGGCAGGCGGATTGCGGCGGGCGACTGATCGCCCGCTGCGCCGCCGAACAGCCCGTGCTGGCCGCTGGTGCGCTGGTCGTGGGCCGAGGCGGCGTGGGCGAGGATTGTCTCGGCACCGGCGAACACGGTGGCGCGGTCGGGGTTGAGGCTATCGAACGCGCCCGCAGCGGCGAGGCTTTCGAGCTGGCGGCGGTTCAATAATTTGGGATCGATCCGGGCGGCGAAGTCGTCAAGCGACGCGAACGGGCCATTGGCCTCACGTTCGATCACCAGCGCCTCCATCGCCTTCTCGCCGACGCCCTTGAGCGCGCCAAGCGCATAGCGCACTTGTCCGTCTTCGACACTGAACGCGGCTTCCGACGCGTTGACGTCGGGGGCGAGGCATTCGACCCCTGAACGGCGGATATCCTCGACGAACAGCCCGAGCTTGTCGGTCTGCGCCATGTCGAAGCTCATCGAGGCGGCGAAGAATTCGGCCGGGTGATGCGCCTTGAGCCAGGCGGTGTGATAGGCGACCACGGCGTAGGCGGCGGCGTGGCTCTTGTTGAAGCCATAGCCGGCGAACTTGTCGATCAGGTCGAACAATTCGTTGGCCTTTGGCGGGGCGATGTCGTTGGCCGCCGCGCCCGACACAAACCGCGCGCGTTGCTCGTTCATCTCCGACTGGATTTTCTTGCCCATCGCGCGGCGAAGGAGATCGGCTTCGCCCAGGCTGTAACCGGCGAGCACCTGTGCCGCCTGCATCACTTGTTCCTGATAGACGATGACGCCGTAGGTTTCGGCCAGCACCGCTTCGAGCATCGGGTGTGGATAGGCGATCACCTGGCGGCCGTTCTTGCGGTCGCCAAACAACGGGATGTTGTCCATCGGGCCGGGCCGATAAAGCGCGACCAGCGCGATGATGTCGCCGAAACCGGTCGGGCGAACCCCGGCCAGCGTCCGGCGCATGCCTTCGGATTCCAACTGGAACACGCCGACCGTGTCGCCGCGCTGGAGTAGTTCATAGACCGCCGGATCGTCCCACGTCAGCGCGTCGAAATCGACCGTGACGCCGCGGCGCGCGAGGAGGTGCTGCGCTTCCTTCAACACCGACAGCGTCTTCAGCCCGAGGAAATCGAACTTCACCAGCCCCGCCGCCTCAACATATTTCATGTCGAATTGGGTGACCGGCATGTCCGATCGCGGATCGCGGTAGAGCGGGACCAGTTCGTCGAGCGGGCGGTCGCCGATCACCACACCGGCGGCATGGGTCGAGCTGTGGCGCGGCAGGCCTTCGAGCTTCATCGCCAGATCGAGCAAGCGGCGCACCCCGGCGTCGTTCTTATATTCGGCGGCCATTTCGCTGACGCCGTTGAGCGCGCGGTCAAGCGTCCACGGGTCGGTCGGGTGGTTGGGGACGAGCTTGGCGAGGCGATCAACCTGGCCGTAGCTCATCTGGAGCACGCGCCCGGTGTCCTTGAGCACGGCGCGGGCTTTGAGCCGCCCGAAGGTGATGATCTGCGCCACCCGGTCGCGGCCATATTTGGACTGGACGTAGGTGATCACCTTGTCGCGGTGGGTTTCGCAGAAATCGATGTCGAAATCGGGCATCGACACGCGTTCGGGGTTGAGGAAGCGTTCGAACAACAGGTTCAATTCGATCGGATCGAGATCGGTGATCGTCAGCGACCAGGCGACCGCCGAGCCCGCGCCCGATCCGCGCCCCGGGCCGACCGGAATGTCGTTGGTCTTGGCCCATTTGATGAAGTCGGCAACGATCAGGAAGTAGCCTGCGAACCCCATCCGGGTGATGACGTCGAGCTCGAAATCGAGGCGGTCACGGTAGGTCGCCTTGTCGGCTTCCGCGCGCGACGCGATCCGCTCCTCCAACCCCGCATGCGCTTCGCGTCGCAAGGTCTCGTCCTCGTCATCGCTCAATCGCGGCAGGATCGGTTTGCGGTTGGGGGCGGCGATGGCGCAGCGTTGCGCGACCACGGCAGTGTTGGCGATCGCCTCGGGCAGATCGGCGAACAACGCCTCGACGTCGGCGGCGGGTTTCAGCCATGCCTCGGGCGAACTTGTCGGGCGCTCGGCGTTTTCGACATAGGTCGAATTGGCGATGCACAGCATGGCGTCATGCGCGGCGTGGAAGGAGGGTTCGGCATAATGCGCGGGATTAGTCGCGACGATCGGCAG
The DNA here is from genome assembly GCA_046590765.1 of Sphingomicrobium sp. Classification (GTDB taxonomy): domain Bacteria; phylum Pseudomonadota; class Alphaproteobacteria; order Sphingomonadales; family Sphingomonadaceae; genus Sphingomicrobium. The sequence continues at coordinate 5,632 of JBKJUB010000098.1, forward strand.
GTCGACCGCATAAGCAAGGTCGATCAGCGCCGCCTCGGCGGCTTGCTCGACCGCATCGCCGCGCCGTGACAGCTCGATGTATAGCCGCCCCGGGAACAGCGTGACGAGGCGGTTCGCATAGGCTTTGGCTTTGTCGATTTGCCCATCGGCGAACAGGCGGGCCAGCGCCCCCTCCCCGCCTGCGGTCAGCGCGATCAGCCCATCGGTGCTGCCGTCGAGCGCGTCGAAGGCGACATGCGGCTCCTCGGTGATCGGGCGATCAAGATGCGCCCGGCTGACCAGCTTACAGAGGTTAGCGTAACCGGCCTCGTCCTGCGCCAGCAAAACCAGCCAGTCGAGCTTACCCTTCGGTCCGATATCCGCCGGCCGCGACACGCCAAGGATAGCACCGACAATCGGCTGCACGCCTTCCTTGGCACAGGCTTCGCCGAACGGCATTGCCGCATACAGTCCGTTGCGGTCGACCAGCGCCGCCGCCGGAAAACCGAGCCGCGCGGCATGCTTGGCAATCGCCTTGGGCTCGATCGCCCCTTCGAGCATCGTGAAGCAGGAAAAGACGCGTAACGGGACATAGGGACCGGACATCGCGCTACTATGACAGGTGCGCGGCGATGCGCCACCTGTGCGCTGCGACTTATCCCCCGAAATTATATCCGCTTAGCGGATGCTTCCGTCGGCGATGTCGCGGATCTCGCGCATGCGACCGCGATAGGTTTGCGCGATGCACGCGCTTGACGGGCATTGATCGCGATAGCCGAGGAAGCGGTCGCGGCTGCGCTGGAGCTCGGCGCGGGTCTGCGGATTGGCATCGCGCACCGCATCGACATATTGCGCCGCCATCTGGCGATCGAGCGATGCCAGCCCGCTATCGCCGCACACTGCAATCTCGCCGCGAGTGCGGGCGTTGGTGCAGTTAAAGCTAGGACGGGCGGCGCTGCTTGGCACGGGGGCCGGCGGTGGAGGTGAGACCCCGGGTGGCGGCGGTGGGCCTGCTGGTGCCGGCATCGGCACTGGGCCGGAGGTCGATGGCAGTGGCGGTCGCAAGGTCGGCGGCGCTTGGGCCTCGCCAGTCGCACTCCCAACCCGCGCGATCGTTGCCAGCGGGGTGATAATCGAATCGGCGCGAGTCAGGGTCAGCACCTCGCCATTGCCGTCGGCCGAGCGCTGCAGCGCATAACCGATATCGGCGGTCAGCGTGCGTCGTCCGCCGATCACCGCGACTCCAGGCGGCAAATCGAGCGTCAGCGATCCAGAGCAGCTGATGGCGCTGGTCTGGTCATCCTCGCTGTCGAGCAACGGGCGATCGATCCGGACGATCGAATAATCGGCGAGCTTGCCGAACGCCGCCTGATCGCCTCCCCGTAGGCTGGCCGCGCGGCGGAACAACTCTCGCTTGATCAGGTCGTAAGTCGCCTGCGAACCGCAGCGTTTTTCGGGGTCGGCCGCCTTGCCTGCGATTACGCTGTTAGCATCGGGCAAAATGTCGGGGTTGGCGCGGCGCGTGCTGGCGAAGGTCCAGATGGCGAAAGCGGCAATGAATAATCCGGCGACGATCAACGCAATCTGGGTCGGTGTGATGCCGCGCTTGAGGGGCACGACACGCGGATCCGGGTTGCGCTCGTCGATCATTCCAGCACCCCTTCGTGAAGCCTCAACACGCGGTCCATCTTGGCCGCAATTCGTTCGTTATGGGTTGCAACCAACGCCGCGCTGCCTTCGCTCCGGACCAGTGATAAAAATTCTGCGAACACGATGTCGGCGGTATGCTCGTCGAGGTTGCCGGTGGGTTCGTCGGCGAGCACCAGTGGCGGGCGGTTGGCGAGTGCACGGGCGACCGCGACGCGTTGCTGTTCGCCGCCCGACAATTTGGCGGGGCGATGGTCGAGCCGCTGGCCGAGGCCGAGACTGGTCAGCAGATCGCGCGCGCGGGTCCGCGCCGCGTCGGGCTCGGTGCCGAAGATTAATTGCGGCAGCAGGACATTCTCGGTGGCGTCGAAATCGGGCAGCAGATGGTGGAATTGATAAACGAAACCGAGCATGTCGCGGCGCAGATTGGTGCGCTCGTCATTGTCGAGGCTCGCGGCCTCCTTGCCGCCGATGCGGATCGACCCGTCAAACCCGCCTTCGAGCAACCCGACTGCCTGAAGCAAGGTCGATTTGCCCGACCCCGACGGCCCAAGCAAGGCGACGATTTCTCCCGGTTTGACCGACAGGTTGATCCCGCGCAGCACTTCGATCGTGACCTCACCCTGGGTGAAGCTGCGGCGCAGATCGCGAGTCTCTAAGACCGGCTCACTCATAGCGAAGCACCTGCACCGGGTCGGTCGAAGCGGCCTTCCACGCCGGGTAAAGCGTGGCAAGGAACGACATCACGAGCGCCATCGCCACCAGGACAATCACTTCAACCGGATCGGTCTTGGCCGGAAGCTCGCTGAGGAAGCGGACCGAGGGATCCCACAAATTTTGCCCGGTAATGAATTGGAACACGTTGACGATCCCCTGCCGGAAAAACAGGAAGATCGCGCCGATGATCAGCCCGAGCACGATGCCGAGGCTGCCGATTGTCACGCCGACCGTCATGAACACTTTCATCAGCCCTTGGCGGCTCGCCCCCATGGTGCGCAAGATGGCGATGTCGCGGGTCTTGGCGCGAACCAGCATGATCAGCGAGGAGAGGATGTTGAACACCGCGACCAGGATGATCAGCGACAGGACGACAAACATCGCCACCCGCTCGACTTCAAGCGCCTCGAACAGTGCTGAATTCATCTGCCGCCAGTCAACGATCGCCGCCTTGCCGCGGACGATGGGGCGCAGCGGGGCGAGAATCGCATCGACCTTGTCGGGATTGGTGGTCTGGACCTCGATCATCCCGACCTCGTCGCCCATCATCAGCAGCGTCTGCGCATCCTGCATCGGCATAACGACGAACGCTTTGTCATAATCATAGACGCCGACTTCGAAGACCGCGCCGACGGTGTAGCTGACGATCCGCGGCACGGTGCCGATCGGGGTCGAGCGGCCGTCGGGGCTGATCAGCGCAATCTCGCTCCCCGGATAGGCGCCGAGCATCTCCGCCAGTCGCGACCCGATGGCGACCTTGCCACTGCCCGGGGTGACCGACTTCATGTCGCCCGCCTTGACGTTTTCGTTCATGACCTTGTTCGAGCGGATATCCTCGATCCGCAGGCCGCGCACCAGCACGCCTTCGACCCGGCCATTGCCCGAGGCCATCAACGGCTGCTCGATCAGCGGCAGTGCGGAGGTCACCCCGGGCGTCCTGCTCGCCGCGACCGAGATCCGCTGCCAGTCCTGCAAGCGTCCGTCATAGCCCTGGATGATCGCGTGGCCGTTGAGGCCGACGATCTTGTCGAACAATTCGGCGCGAAAGCCGTTCATCACGCTCATCACCACGATCAGCGCAGCCACCCCGAGCGCGACCGCGCCAAGGCTGATCCCGGCGACTAGGAAAATGAAGCCCTCGCCTTTGCCCGGGAGCAAGTAGCGTTTGGCGATCATGCGTTCGTGACGGGACAGGATCATGTGAGGCGGTTAATCGCGTCGTCGATCGAAAGTTCCTGCTTCTCGCCGGTGCGGCGGTGCTTGAGCTCGACCACGCCGTTGGCCAGCCCGCGCGGGCCGAGCACCAGTTGCCACGGCAGGCCGATCAAATCCATCGAGCCGAGCTTGACCCCGCCACGCTCGTCGCGGTCGTCGTACAGCACCTCGACGCCTGCTTCCTGGAGCCGCGCGTAAATATCGTCGGCGGCGGCCACGGTGGCTGGATCATCGCCGCGCATCGTCACCAGTCCGACCTTCCACGGCGCAACCGCGTCGGGCCAAACAATCCCGGCGTCGTCATGGCTCGCCTCGATGATCGCCCCGACCAGCCGCGACACGCCGATGCCGTAGCTGCCCATTTCGGGCACCACCATCGATCCGTCGGGGCCGGAGACCTTCAGTCCCATGCTTTCGGAATATTTGGTGCCGAAATAGAAGATGTGCCCGACCTCGATCCCGCGCCCGGTCCGGCGGCGATCCGCAGCTACCGTCGCCCAACGATCTTCGTCATGAGTTTCGTCGGTTGCAGAGTAAGTTGCGCTGACTTGTACGAACAACTTCTCAAGCCCTGCGGGATTGTCATACGACAGGCCGGACTGCGCCCAATCGAATTCGTCGAATGCCGCATCATAGAAAACTTCGCTCTCGCCGGTTGGCGCGAGGACGATGAATTCGTGGCTTAGATCACCGCCGATCGGGCCAGATGCGGCCTTCATCGGCACCGCTTGGATGCCGAGCCGTTGGAAGGTGCGCAGATAGACCAGCAACTGGGTGTAATAGCTGTTGCGCGCACCCGCCTCGTCGAGATCGAAGCTATAGGCATCCTTCATCAGGAATTCGCGGCCGCGCATCACGCCGAAGCGCGGGCGGACTTCGTCACGGAACTTCCACTGGATGTGATAAAGCGTGCGCGGGAGGTCGCGGTAGCTGCGCGCCTCGCCGGCGAAGATCGAGGTGATCATTTCCTCATTGGTCGGGCCGTAGAGCATCTCGCGGTCGTGACGGTCGGTAATGCGCAGCATTTCCGGGCCATAAGCGTCGTAACGCCCCGACTGGCGCCACAGATCGGCCGATTGCAGCGTCGGCATAAGCATTTCGATCGCTCCGGCCTTGTCCTGCTCCTCGCGAACGATCTGCTCGATCTTGTTGAGCACGCGCAAGCCAATCGGCAGCCAGGCGTAAATCCCCGCCGCGGTCTGGCGCACTAGCCCGGCGCGGAGCATCAGCTTGTGGCTGACGATCTCGGCATTGGCCGGGCTTTCCTTCATCACGGGCAGGAACGATCGGGACAGGCGCAAAGCGGTGACTTTCGACGGGGAGGACGGGCCGCGCCTCTCTAGTCAGCGCACCCGCAATCGGCAACCGCCGCGCGCGCAATGTGCACCGATAGCGGCGTTGCAGGCTCGCCACACCCGATGCCCAAAAGCCCTGCGAGGTGCATTTCGGCGTGACAAGCGGCTTCGGGCGGGCGTAGCCACGGAGCCTCGGATCGGGCCTCAGGGACTCAGGTTCGGGGAGGATGCCGCCCAGATGCGGCGCTTCAGACGTCCATGGGGGCTGACGAGCGATCGTCATGCAAGGGTGCCCGGGCTGGTAACGGCCCGGGCGCTTTGCGTTTAACGTTAAAGCTGGGCGTTTAGGGCTGGCGGAGACCCTCGAGCTCCTGCCCGCCCTGGAACAAGGTGATCGACGCGGCCTTGCCATCCTTGACGTTGAAGCGGATCTTCGCGCCAACCTGAGCAATCTCAAATTCGGTCGCGCTGGTGGTCTTGAGCGGGAACGCCGGCTGCGCGCCGAGCTTGACCGTCAGCCCCTCGCCTTCATGCTTGAATACGAAGATGCCGGCGGTGGACGTGTAACTGCCGGCGTAGCTTTCGAGCGTTGCTGCGGGGATCGCCAATGCTACGCTTTCGACCGGAACCGGGCCGGTGCGAACGCCGATCGCGCTTTTGGTGCTGCCTTCGCGGTGAAAGGCGATCTGCGATGCCTTGCCGCCGGGGATAATCTCGAAATAAGTCAGATCGTCGGAACCGTAGAAAAACTTATTGGCCCCTGCTGAAAAGGCCTCGATTTCCGCGCCGTCGGTGCGCTTAGTGAACAGCCTATCGCCGCGCGCGAAGAACGTGCGTACGGTATCGTCGAACTGGTAAACGCCGAGCGACGGCTCGACCGCCCTCATATCAATCGCGGCTTTGGTCAGCGTGGGATAGGGATCGCCAAGCGCGAGTGCAGCCAGCCGGCGGGTAACCGTCCCCGTGTCGGCCGATGGCGAGTCCGAATTGGCGAACACGGCGACGAAGATCTTGTCTTTCGGCAAATAGATGCTGTCGGTCGAGAAACCGAAAATGCCACCGCTATGGCCAAGCTCGCGCCGACCGCGAACGTCGCCGGTCTGGATCCCAAATCCGTATGGCGATGTCTTGCCGTCGCTGGTCATGGTCGTTCCGGTCATCCCGGCGTAGCTCGCTGCGGCCACCACCTTGCCGTTGTGAAGCGCATTGCCCCAGATCGCGAGATCGCCGACGGTCCCGACCAGCGCACCCGCGCCGCCCGGAACGCTCATGTGGATCTTGTTGGCAAGCGCCTGCCCTTGCTCTCCTTGGGTGTAGCCCCTCGCCATGCCGGGGATCGCCTCCTCCCCAATGCCGGTGCGGATCGAGGCGAGCTTGAGTGGCCCGGTGATGAGGTCCCCAACCGCCTGGTCCCAGCTCTTGCCAGTGACTTTTTCGATGATCGCACCAAGCAATATGTAGCCGCTGTTATTATAAGCCCATTGCTCGCCCGGCTTGGAGGGCGAAGGGATGTCCTTGAACACCGCGACCAGTTGCTCGGTGGTGTAGGGCTTGTTGGTGTTGGCTTCGACCATGAAGCCCGGAATGGCGGTGTACGGCATCACTCCCGACGTGTGGTTAAGCAGCTGGCGGACGGTCGCCGCCGACCCCGGCGCCGGATAATTGGGCAGGTATTTCGACAACGGATCGTCGAGCGACAACTTTCCCTGCTCGGCCAGCTTGAGCACCGTCGCAGCGGTAAACTGCTTGGTGATCGAGCCGATGCGGAACATCGTCGACGGCGTGATCGGGATTTTGCGCTCGACGTCCGCCTGGCCCCGCCCCGCAGCGTAAATGGTCTTGCCGTCCTGGGTAACGATCACCGCCGCCCCCGGCCCGTTCGCGGCATATGACTTGGCGAGCAAGGCGTCAGCCTTGGTTTTGAAACCAGGAGCGACCGCAGAGACGGACGTAGAAGCGAGCAACAAGGCAAGCGCGACAGCCGAACGAACCATTTTTAATTTCCCCGAAAAGATGATCACACTGTATTAGTAAAATAATACACGCGCTGTCAACGCGCTTGCGATACCAACAGTCGAAGCTTCCTGGTCTCGAAGTCGATCGACACCTTGCTGAAGCTGCGCAGCCCGTTCATCCCGAGCAGGATTGCCGGCGATTCATCGAGGGAGAGTCGATGGAAGGTGTGCGCATCGGCAAACACGAGCGCGAGGTTGGTGATTACCGCACGCCCGATCGCGAGTTCGCGGACAATGACCAGTTCGCCGCGCAGGCTGGCGCCGGTGACCGACACCAAATCGATCGGTCCGATCGTCTCGATCCGCCCGCGCCGCTCGAGCGCCCGGTGGAGCGCCGCATTGCCGATCGAATATTGCGACCCGGTGTCGATCACCACGCTGACATGCTTGCCGTCGACGTTGGCGTCGGTGATCACCAGTCGCCCGTCGCGTCGCTGCGCGCGGATCACGATGGCGCCCTCGACATCGAGTGCGTTGCGCCCGCCCGACATGGTGATCGACAAGGTCCGCGCTGGAAAGTCGAACAGCAACCTTTGGGCACGCAGCGAATCGATCCCGAGGATCCCGTCGGCCCCTATGTCTGCGGCCGCGAGCAATGGTGCGTCGATCCGCTGCACCGCTTTGCGGCTCAAGGTCAGGCCAGTGATCACCGTCATCGCGACATGGCTTTGCCCGGTCGCGCTGTGGAGCAAGGCATCCGGCCCCGCGACCAGTCCGAGCCGTGCCGCAAGCTCGCTCGAAATTGCCGTGCGGTCGGCCCCGGTGTCGACCAGGAAGCGGAACGGCCCCGCCCCGGCGATGCGCACCGGAACCGTCATCCGGTCAAACGAATCCGCACTCAGTCCGATCTTGTCGGGTGCATCACCATCAGTCGGTTGCGGCGTCACTACCGTCTCGAATTGGGTGACGGGCGGCGGTGCAGCGAGCGGGGCTGGCAAAAGGGCAATGCTGATCTGGATGATCACGAGACTGAGGCTAAGCGCCTCACGCGCATCGGGCAATCATGGCGATCAATGGTAGCGGAGGAGGGACTTGAACCCCCGACACGCGGATTATGATTCCGCTGCTCTAACCAGCTGAGCTACTCCGCCCCACTGGGGCCTCGGCCAGGCCCGCGAAGGGCCTGTCCGGCGGGCGGCGATATAGGCAGGCTAATCCGCCCGGTCAACGCGCCCCGCCGTTCAATCGGGGCGTCGCGGAACCGCCGCCCGTCGTCCTCGTTGAGCGAGCAACATTGAAAGAGAGACCTATGGACCCGCTCACCCCCCTCGATACACTCTGCCGGATTGTCCTTCGCGCCCGCGAATATGAAGCGCAGGTGCCGACTGATTACGAAGGCAATGAAGCGGCGGAAAACGTCGACGACGAAGGCGGTGAAACCCTGTCGGTGCTCGATGACGCAATCAACACCAGCGTCGAGGAAGAACTTCGCGCCGCGCTCGACGATCTCGCCGAGGACCAGCTGGCCGAAGTGCTCGCCTTTTGTTGGGTTGGCCAGGGCACTTACGAAGCCGCCGAATGGGATGAGGCGACCGAGGAAGCCACGGCCGAAACCAACGCGATCGACGAATTAATCGACATGCCGATGATGTCCTCGGTGCTCGAATCCGGGATGGCCGCGTTCGAATTGAGCTGCGACGGGGTCGGCGACCTAAGCTAAGACCGAAACGACCAGCCACCGAGCGCTTCCCACGGGCCGCCGAGATAACGGTGTAGTTCCAGCCCGCTGATCGCGATCGGACGCGGCCGAAAATCGCGGCTCAGCGCATCGTATGTGCGCTTAGCTTCGATCGCCGACACCTTGTTCTGGATGGTGACGTGTGGCCGCCACCCCTGCCCGTCCTGCGCGGTCAGCGAGCCGTGGAAATGCTCGGCAATGGTCTCCCGTATTTCCGCCAGCGCGGGAGAGTCGATCCGATAAGCGACCCCGCCGCCCAAGCCAAACAGCCCGGCGATCGTCGCTCGCGGTGGCGGCGCATCGGTCAATGTTTTGAGTACACCCCTCACCTCCGCTTCGAGCGATGGGGCGAGCGCGTGAAACATCGTCAAATGCGCCGACAGCTGATTGCGATTGGGCGGAAAATACGCGCGGCGCTGACAATCGAGCCAGGCGAAATCCGCTGCGCCAAGCCCGGCCGTTACGATCAGCGCCCCGGCCATTTGTCCTTCTCGAGCAACTCGAGCTGCTCGAACCGCGACCGGTCCATGGCGAGGCATATCCGTTCGCTGTCGGCCTCGGCGTCTTGCCACTCGACCCGCCGCAAACGCTCACCGACCCCGCCAACTCCGCCTTGCGCCACCACCAAATAAGAAATTCGTCCGCTCGCCCGCCGGGCCATCGCATCCACGCATTTGCCAAGTTCCACGCCGCCCCGCCCGATTACTGCCGCGCTGGTGACCGTCGACAATGCAAACAGGCTCTCGCCGCGCTTGGTCTCGCTTGCATCGGCCGCATGCTGGCCGCCATCCTCGAATTCCGCCTGCCGCCCGAGCCACCGCCAGATGCCGAATAGGTTGAGCGCGGTGAACACGACATTCTGCCACAGCAAGGCCTGGTTGCCGCTCGCCACGCCGAGCCCGATCCACGCCAGCGACCCGACGGTGAAGACAATGAATCCCGCACCGGTGATCTTTGCGCCGAGGTTCGATGCGGTCATCAGCGCGGCGATGATCGACGCCGCCGGCGCGGCCCAGGTGAGGATGTCTTCCATTTTGCCCCCAACTGGCGGGCGCGCCCAAGGTTGCCTAAATCTCGACCTGACTCCCAAGCTCGACCACGCGGTTGGTCGGTAGCTTGAAGAATTCCATCGCGCTTTCAGCGTTGCGCAGCATCCAGGCAAATAGTTTCTCGCGCCAGATCGCCATTCCCGGCCGCGCGCTGGCGAGCAATGTCTGGCGCGCGAGGAAGAAACTGGTGTCCATCATCCGGCATTGCGGCCCGCAACTGGTGAGGTCGGCGAGTTCGCCCGGCACGTTGACCTCCTCCATGAAGCCGTAGCGCAGCACCACGCGATAGAAGCCCGCGCCATAATCCTGGGTATGCGAGCGCTTCTCGACCGGGACATAGGGTACATCCTCGATCTTGCAGGTCAGCAGGATGATCCGTTCGTGGAGCACCTTGTTGTGCTTCAAATTATGCAGCAAAGCATGCGGCACGCCGTTGGGCGAGCTGGTCATGAATACGGCAGTCCCCTGAACCCGAAGCGCGCTGGTCGAGGCCGATTTGATGAACACTTCGATCGGCAGCGAGGCCTCGTTCATCCGGTCGATCATCAACTTGCGGCCCTTGGCCCAGGTGGTCAGCAGGGTGAACACGATCGCCCCGACCAGCAACGGAAACCAGCCCCCATCGGGCACCTTGAGCAGGTTGGCACTGAAGTAGAGGATATCGACCAGCGCGAATACCACCAGCAAGGGGATCGCGACCCACTTGGACCAGTGCCACAGCGAGAAGAACACCACCCCGATCAGCACCGTGTCGATCGCCATCGCGCCGGTCACGGCAATGCCATAAGCTGCGGCGAGATTGGTCGACGATCCGAAGGTGAACACCAGCAAGATAACCATCACCATCAGCGCCCAGTTGATCACCGGGATGTAAATCTGCCCTGCCGCGCTTTCGCTGGTGTGGGTGATCCGAAGCCGCGGGATGAAGCCCAACTGTATCGCCTGCTGGGTGACCGAGAAGGCACCCGAAATCACCGCTTGGCTCGCAATGATCGTCGCTGCGGTAGCAAGCAGCACCAGTGGCAATCGGAACTGCTCGGGGGCAAGGAAGAAGAACGGATTCTTGACCGTCGCGACCGCCTCCGCTGGGGGCAGCGCCAATAACATTGCGCCCTGCCCCATGTAATTGAGCAACAGCGCGGGCAACACGAAATAGAGCCAGCTGAATTTGATTGGCCGGCGCCCGAAATGCCCCATGTCGGCATATAGCGCCTCGGCCCCAGTCACCGCCAACACCACCGACCCCATCGCGACGAACGCACGGGTCGGGTCGACGAGGAAGAATTCCACTGCATTCCACGGATTGATCATCGCGATCAAAACCGCTGGATGATCGACGATGTGGATCACCCCGAGGAAGGCGAGCACGGAGAAATAGATCAGCATGATCGGTCCGAACATCAACCCGACCTTGGCCGTGCCGCGCGACTGAATCGCGAACAGCGCGATCAGGATGACAATCGCGGTTGGAATGACATAGGCTTGGAAGCCGGAATTGACCGTGGTCAGCCCCTCGACCGCCGACAACACCGAAATTGCCGGTGTGATCATTGAATCGCCGTAGAATAACGCGCAGGCGAATACGCCGAGCATGACGATCCCCGCGTTCCAGCGGCGCTTGTCCGAAGTCGAGCGATTGATCAGCGCGAGCAAGGCCAGGCTGCCGCCTTCGCCCTTATTGTCGGCGCGCATGATGATCGTGACATATTTGAGCGTGACGATGGTCATCATCGACCAGAAGATCAGGCTCAGGACGCCGTAAATGTGAAGCGAATCGGGCACCAAGCTGTGGTGACCGGCAAAAGTTTCGCGGAAGGCATAGATTGGCGATGTGCCGATATCACCAAACACGATTCCAATCGCGCCGACCATCAATTTGCCGATGGGCCCGTGCGCATGGCCGTGGGCGGGATCTATCGGAGCGTCATGATCGGCGCCCCCGGTCGCAGTAATGTTCATG
>JBKJUB010000105.1:0-3710 GCA_046590765.1 Sphingomicrobium sp.
CGTTTATTCGATGGACGGCGACATTGCCCCGATCGCGGCAATCTGCGACCTCGCCGATCGCTACGGCGCGCTGACCTACCTCGACGAGGTCCATGCGGTTGGCATGTACGGCCCGCGCGGCGGCGGCATTTCGGAGATGGACGGAGTCGCCGACCGGGTGACGATCATCGAAGGAACGCTGGGCAAGGCCTTTGGAGTTATGGGCGGTTACATCACCGCCGCGACCGACATCATCGATTGCATCCGCAGCTATGCACCGGGCTTCATCTTCACCACCAGCCTGTCGCCGGTGCTGGTCGCCGGCGGGCTCGCCTCCGTCCGTCATTTGAAGGCATCGGGCGAAGAACGCGCGGCGCAGCAGGCCGGGGCGGCCATGCTCAAGGCCAAGTTTCGCGACTCGGGGCTGCCGGTGATGGACAGCGTGACCCACATCGTGCCGCTGCTGGTCGGCTGCCCGGTCAAGGCCAAGCGCATCAGCGATATCCTGCTCGCCGAATATGGCCTGTACGTCCAGCCGATCAACTTCCCCACCGTCCCCCGCGGCACCGAGCGCCTCCGCTTCACCCCCGGTCCGATGCACAATGAGGCGATGATGGACGAACTTGCCGGGGCGCTGGTCGAAATCTGGAGCCGCCTCGAATTACTGGCGGTCCGCGCTGCCTGAAGGCTGGCGAATCCGGCGCGCATCCACTAGATGTTGTGCATGCGCATTGCCCTTTCCGCCGATCACGCCGGTTATGAACTCAAAGACCTGCTAGCCGAATGGCTGGCCGAGGCCGGGCATGAGATCGTCGACCTTGGTACCAACTCCCCTGAAAGCGTCGATTATCCGCGCTATGGCGCTGCGCTGGCCGAGGCATTGGCCGATGGTCGGGCCGAACGAGGGATCACGCTCTGCGGGTCGGGGATCGGCATCGCCATCGCCGCGAACCGCAACCCGGCGTGCCGCTGCGCGCAAGTCGCCGAGCCGCTGTCGGCATCGCTCGCCCGCCAGCATAATGACTGCAACGCGATCGCGCTCGGCGCGCGGCTGATCGGGATCGACATGGCCAAGGCGTGCGTCACCGCGTTCCTCGCCACCGATTTCCTCGGCGGTCGCCACGAGCGGCGGGTCGAGATGCTCAACCATCCCCACGAGGTGAATTGCTGATGGCCACGCTTGCCGCCCCTGCCCCTTTGTCCGACGTCCAGCCCGATGGCTTCTTCACCCGCAGCCTGACCAACGCCGACCCTGGGGTCGCCGCCGGGATCGCCGCCGAACTGCTGCGCGAACAGACCCAGATCGAACTGATCGCGTCGGAGAATATCGTCAGCCGCGCGGTGCTCGAGGCGCAGGGATCGGTACTGACCAACAAATATGCCGAAGGCTATCCGGGGCGTCGCTATTACCAGGGTTGCGCGCCGTCGGACATTGTCGAGCAACTAGCGATCGACCGCGCCAAGCAATTGTTCAATTGCGGTTTCGCCAACGTCCAGCCGCATAGCGGCGCGCAGGCCAATGGCGCGGTGATGCTGGCGCTGACCAAGCCCGGCGACACCATCCTGGGGATGAGCCTGGATGCAGGTGGTCACCTCACGCATGGTGCCAAGCCAGCAATGTCGGGCAAATGGTTCAACGCGATCCAGTATGGCGTTCGCCGCGAAGATGATTTGATCGACTTTGAGCAAGTCGAGGCGCTCGCCAAGGAGCATCGCCCGACATTGATGATCGCCGGCGGATCGGCCTATCCGCGCCACATCGATTTCGCCAAGTTTCGTGCCATCGCCAATGAAGTCGGGGCGGTCTTCATGGTCGACATGGCGCATTTCGCCGGGCTCGTGGCCGCAGGCGAGCACCCCACCCCATTCGGCCACGCGCATGTCGTCACCACCACCACGCACAAGACCTTGCGAGGACCGCGCGGGGGGATGGTGCTGACCGATGACGAGGCGATCGCCAAGAAGATCAATTCGGCGGTGTTCCCGGGGCTTCAGGGCGGGCCGCTGATGCATGTCATCGCGGCCAAGGCGGTGGCGTTTGGCGAAGCGTTAGAGCCGGGGTTCAAGACCTACGCCAAAGCGGTGATCAAGAATGCCCAGACGCTCGCCGGGCGGCTCAAAGAGCGCGGCGCTGATCTCGTCGCGGGCGGGACCGACACGCACCTCGCCTTGGTCGACCTGCGCCCGATCGGGATTACCGGCAAGGACGCTGACGAAGCGCTCGAACGCGCCGGAATTACCTGCAACAAGAATGGCGTGCCATTCGACCCACTGCCGCCGATGCAGACCAGCGGGATCCGCGTCGGATCGCCCGCCGGGACCACACGCGGCTTTGGCGAAGCCGAATTTGCCGAAATTGGCGACATGGTCGCTGACGTCCTTGCCGGGGTCGCGAAAGGTGACACCGCGATCGAGGCCGACGTGAACCGACGCGTCCGCGCGCTGTGCGCCCGCTTCCCGATTTACCAGGGCTAACGGCCCTTGCGCTGCCCTTACTGCGCTGACGACAATAGCCAGGTGAAGGATTCGCGGCCGTCGGAGGATGCGAGTTCGATCCGCCGTCGCCGCGAATGCGCCGCTTGCGGCCAGCGCTTCACCACCTTCGAACGGGTCCAATTGCGCGACCTCACCGTGCTCAAGAAAGACGGCAAGCGCGAGCCATTCGACCGCGGCAAGCTCGAGCGCGCGATCGGCCACGCCTGCCGCAAGCGCGACATCGACCGCGACAAGATCGAACGCCTCGCCAGCGGCATTCAGCGGCGGCTGGAAACACTCGGCGATGAGGTCAACGCCCAGCAGATCGGCCAATTGGTGATGTATGGTTTGAAGGGACTAGATCCGGTCGCCTACATCCGCTTCGCGAGCGTATATAAAGACTTCAAGGAAGCCGGCGACTTCGCGGAAATTGCGGAGGCGGTGGAGGGCGATGCGCCGACGCCCGAGGGACCGGGGCTGCTCGACAAATTGATATGAGCGGCAACCCGCCAATCATCATCCTCGTCCGCCCGCAACTCGGCCAAAACATTGGCAAAGCCGCGCGGGCCATGCTCAATTTCGGGCTGACCGAGCTTCGCCTCGTCGCCCCGCGCGATGGGTGGCCCAACCCGGATGCGGGCCCCGCGGCAAGCGGCGCGGACCAGGTGCTTGAGCAGGCCAAGGTGTTCGCCACCGTCGCCGACGCTGTCGCCGATTGCACCCGCGTGTTCGCCTCTACTGTCCGTCGCCGTGAGCTTGTGCTGCCCGTCCTCGGCCCTGCGGAAATGGCGACCGAAATCCATGCCGGCCAAGGGCGCAGCGCGATCCTGTTCGGGCCCGAGCGATCGGGGCTCGCGACCGAGGATGTCGCGCTTGCGGGGACCATCGTCACCGTCCCGATCAATCCCGAGTTCGGCAGCCTCAACCTGGCCCAGGCGGTGATCCTGCTAGCTTACGAATGGTCGCGCAGTCAGCCGCTGGCCCAGCCGACCTTCAAGGACATCGAGCCGCCCGCCCCGCAGTTCGAAGTCGAAGGGCTGGTCGGCCAAGTCGATGCAGCGCTTGAAGCGGCAAACTATTACTTCCCCCCCGACCGCACCGAGGTCAGCAAGCTGACCATGCGCACCTTGCTGACCAAACCCGGCTGGTCGAGCCGCGAAGTGCGGGCACTGCGCGGGATGCTGCGGTCGATCGCCAAGGGCAGCAAGCGCTGAGGCCCCCTCGCCTTGACCATCCGCACTACCTCGGCTAGGCGC
>JBKJUB010000115.1:0-6907 GCA_046590765.1 Sphingomicrobium sp.
GGCGGGAGGGGAAACCCGCGCCGTCGCCGCATGGGCGTTCGACCAGATCCTGGTCATGCTCCACCCGCTGATGCCGTTCATCACCGAGGAATTGTGGCATTCGATGGGGGAGCGGCCCTACGAGTTGATCGTCGCGAAGTGGCCTGATCCAGGAAACGCAGCCAACGAATATGCCAAGCGTGAGTTGGACTTTGTTATGTCCTTCATCGAGGGAGTTCGCTCTCAACGATTAGAAGTTGGTTTCAAGGCGTCAGACGTCATTCCTATTTCGATCACTGCCGCCTCAGTGAATGAGATCAGCGCGCTCAATCTTTACGAGGCAACCATTCGACGAATGGCTCGCGTTCGCCCCGCTAAGATATCCCTGTCAAAAAATGAGTTTGGCACTTCATGGTCGGTGGAATCCGTAGACGATTATGAACTCGTCGAGCAACCAAGCACGACGAGCTTTGTGACAGCCCAATTCATGGTTTCGGATGTTATGATCGTAGCATTTACGCAAGGATTCATCGACCTTGACGCGGAAAAAGCCCGCCTCACCAAAGCCATCGCCGCCGCGGAGAAAGACCGCGACGGCCTTGCCGCGCGCCTCGCCAACCCCGCCTTCACCGATCGCGCCAAGCCCGAAGCGGTCGACAAAGCGCGCGAGGATCATGCTGCCCGCGCCGCCGAAGCCGAACGGCTAAGCGCGGCGCTGGCCCGGTTGGGGTAGGCTACACCCGCGGTGCCGCCACCTCGATTGCGCCTTTGGCGATGCACACCGTCACCGGCGTTTTCGCTGCAATCTCGCCGTCGATTGAAATCTTTTGCTGCGGGCGCGCTTCGAGCTTCAGCGTCTTGCCGCGCCATTCGGTCGTGGTGCGCTCGCGCCCCGACAGTTTGAACAGAGTCGCGAACCAGCTCCACGCCAGCCCCCACAGGCTTTTCCCGGTGACCGCCTGGATCACGATCTCGCCTGAATCCACTTCCTGGCTCTCGACCAGTTCGACCCCGCCATGATGCGTGCCGTTGGCGATCCGCGCCTCGGTCGCCCAGGCTTTTTCGATGCGGCCGTCGTCCATCGTCACACGCAGCCGGAACGGGCGGAAATGGAATGCGCTCCGGCCGGCCCAGATCAGATAGCCGACCATCCCCAGATAACGCTTCAAATTGTGCGGCACGGTGTCGGCGATTAGTGGGGACAAGCCCAGTGCGGCGGCGTTGACGAAATAATCGCCGTCGATGATCCCCAAATCGATCCGTCGCCGCCGACCATTGGCGATGGCGTCGATTGCGGAATCGAGGTCGGTGCCCATCCCCATTGTCTTGGCGAAGCTGTTGGCGGTGCCCAGCGGCAGGAAAGCGAACACCGTCTTCTTGCCGACGAAATGGTCAATGTTGGTCGACAGGCTGCCGTCGCCGCCGCCGATGATCACCATTGGCGCCCGCGCCACCGCGTCGATCACGATTCGGTCCATCCCGTCGGGTTGCTCGACCGCGATCGCATCGATCAGTTCGACCCCGGCAAGCTCGAGCTTGGCGCGCGCTTCGTCGAATACGTCGGCACCGCGGCGGCTCATCGCGTTGACGATCAGGATCGCCTGTGTGGGAAGTGCATCATTCATCCCGTCCCAATGCACGGACATGGCCTTTCTTTCCACGCCTTCGTCGGGCTAGAGCATCGCCATGTCATCTTATCCTGCCTTGCGCATGCGGCGCGGCCGCTCCGCCCCGTGGATTCGCGAGATGCTCGCCGAACATCGGCTGCACCCCAGCGACCTGATCTGGCCGTTGTTCATCGCTGATGGAAAGGACGCGGAGGAACCGATCGCTTCGCTCCCCGGCGTGTCACGCTGGACGGTCGACCGCCTCGCCGACCGGGCGCGAGAAGCCCGCGATGTCGGCATCCCGTGCATCGCCTTATTCCCGAACACGCCGGGCAATCTGCGCTCGGACGACGGCGCCGAGGCGCTCAATCCCGACAACCTCATGTGCCGCGCGATCCGCGCTATCAAGGATGCAGTGCCCGAAATTGGCGTGCTGACCGACGTCGCGCTCGATCCCTACACCTCGCACGGCCACGACGGGCTGGTCGACAAGGCCGGCACTGTCCTCAACGACGAAACCACCGAACAACTGGTTGGCCAGGCGTTGGTCCAGGCCGCTGCCGGGGCCGACATCGTCGCCCCGTCGGACATGATGGACGGTCGCGTCGGCGCGATCCGCGTGGCGTTGGAAAGCGAGGGCCATCACAACGTCGCGATCATGGCCTATGCCGCCAAATATGCCTCGGCTTTCTACGGCCCGTTCCGCGACGCGGTCGGCAGCGCCGGGCTGCTCAAGGGCGACAAGCGCACCTACCAGATGGACCCGGCCAACGGCGCCGAGGCGTTGCGCGAGGTCGAGCTCGACATTGCCGAGGGCGCCGACATGGTGATGGTCAAGCCCGGCCTGCCCTATCTCGATATCCTCACCCGGGTGAAGGACGCGTTCGGCGTACCCACCTTCGCGTACCAGGTGAGCGGCGAATATGCGATGATCGAGGCGGCTGCGGCGGCCGGGGCAGGGGAGCGCGACCCGCTGGTGTTCGAGACTTTGATGGCCTTCAAGCGCGCTGGCGCAACCGGGGTGCTGACCTACCACGCGCTGCTCGCCGCGCGGCTCATCAACGGCTGATGGTTGCGGCGTCCGCCTTGGTGGCGCCAGCGAGAAGTTTCGGACTGTTGGGGGTGATATTGATCGCCACCAACGGGATGGTCGGCACCGGGATTTTCGCGCTTCCCGGCAAGCTCGACGCGGCGATCGGAAGCTTCGCGCCGCTGTTGCTGCTGATCGCCGGGCTGGGCATGGCCTGCATCGCACTGTCGTTCGGCGACTGCGCGCGCCACTTCGACAAATCGGGCGGGCCATTGCTCTACGTCGGAACCGCGTTCGGGCCGCTTCCCGGTTTCACCATCGGCTGGCTATTCTATGTCGCGCGGGTCGCGTCGATTGCCGCCAATGCCACCGTGCTGGCGACGACCGTGGCGCTGTTCTGGCCCGCAGCGGGCGAGGTGGTCGGCCGCTCGGTCCTGATCATCCTCCTGTTCGCTTCGCTCATTACCCTCAATATCCTCAGCGTCCGCCGGGCGATGGCGGTGCTCGGCGGGCTGACCTTGTTCAAGATCCTGCCGCTGACCTTGCTTGCCATCGCGGCCTTGCTCTCCAACGGTGCCGGGCCGGTGCCGGTCATCCCGCCGATGGCAGGCGTGGAGAGCATCGCGCTGGTCGCGCTTTACGCTTTCACCGCGTTCGAGGCGGGCACGGTTCCTGCCGCCGAGACGCGCGACCCGAAACGCATCATCCCGATCGCGCTAGTTGGCACGGTGCTGGCGATCACCATCCTCTATGCCCTTGTCCAATGGGCCTATGGCGCGGCGGGTCTGGCCAATAGCGAGACTCCGTTGGTCGATCTCGCGCGTGACGTCGCCGGTCCGGTTGGAGCGGTCCTCTTGGCAGCGACGGTGATCGTCTCGATCCTCGGCAATCAATCATCGTCGATCCTGGCCAGTTCGCGCCTGACCGTCGGAATGGCCGAAGGCGGCATGATCCCGGCGCGGTTCGCCCGGCTGTCGCCGCGCTTTGGCACCCCAATGTTCTCGATCCTCTTCTATGGCCTGATCGCGATGGCGCTGGCGTTGAGCGGCACTTTTGTCTTCCTCGCCGTGGTCAGCGCGCTCGCCCGGCTGTTCGTCTACCTCGGTTGCATCGCCGCCGCGCCCCGCCTCGACCGGCAATTTGGCGAGCATCGCGCCTGGCCGCGACGCCTGCTGCTCCCGGCGATCGGGGCCGGCCTGTGTCTGTGGGCGATGACCCAATCGAGCGTTGGCGAATGGCGCGCGGTCGGGCTGCTCGCGCTGGCTGGCGCATTGCTCTACCTCGTCGCCGGGCGCCGGCGCGCATGACCATCATCACCACCACCGACCGCCTGATCCTGCGCGACTGGCGCGAGGGCGACCGCGCGATTTTCCTCGAGCATCTCAACAGCCCGGCGGTAATGCAATGGCTTGGCGGGGTGCAGGATGATGCGACCTACGCCGCAGCGTTCGATCGGCTCGACACCTATCGGCGCGACTTTGGCCACACCTTCTGGATCGTCGAGCGCAGATCCGACGGCGAATTGCTCGGCTTCTGCGGCCTCAAGCGGGTCAATGCCGAGGGCGCGCGCAATCCCGGCGACATGGAAGTCGGCTGGCGACTGCGCGAAGATGCGTGGGGCCAGGGCATCGCCAAGGAAGCCGCCATCGCCAGCCTCGATCTCGCTTTCGACCGCTTTGGCGCGCCGCATGTCGTCGCCTTCACGGTCGCCGGCAATGTCGGTAGCTGGGGTTTGATGGAGCGGCTTGGAATGGCCCGCCGCGCCGACCTTGATTATCACGATCCACGCTTCGGGGCCGATCTCAATCCGACCATTACCTACGCGATCGACGCTGCCGATTGGCCCGCCGCCCGCGCCGCCGCACTCGCCTAGCGCAGCCGCGCGCCGATCCGGTCGATTGTCGCATTCTGGCGATCGGCGAGACTGCGAAGCTCATTCGACGCTGCCTCGACTGCGCTAAGGTTGGCAGGGGACATTCCGGCACCGCTTTGAATCCGTTCGGCGGCAATCGCATCGACTTCGGCCAGCGCAGCGGTGGTCTTGGCCCGCGCGGCTTCCAGCCCCGACAGCGCCTGCTGCGCGACAATCCAGCTCTCGCTCTGCGCCGGGCCGGCGGCACTGGCCAGCGCTTCAGCCTGCCCAACCAAGGCATCAAAACTGCGCGCGCCTTCGTTACCCTCGGCGACCAACTGCCCAAGCCGGGCGGCGAGCGCGGCATCGACCGGGCCGACGGGCGCCTCGGCGGGAAGCGGCAGTCGCGGATCGATCAGTTCGGCCGGGCGCTGCGCCAGCGATGGCTCAGTCGCCGAGGTCGCGGCGCATCCGGCAAGCGGAACAAGGATTAGCAGGAACGGGAAGTTTCTCATCGCCGGTCGGTGTAGGGCGGGGCGCGACGCCGCGCAACGCGGTCAATTTCCCCGACGGGCAGGGTTGCGCCCCTCGACCCTTCCCCCTAATAGCCAGCCACCGCGCGCCCGTAGCTCAGCTGGATAGAGCATCAGACTACGAATCTGAGGGTCGGACGTTCGAATCGTTCCGGGCGCGCCATTTTTCCCAACCACGGACACTAAGTCGCGCTTAGGCGCTCATCGTTTGCGGTGCGGATGCATTGGCGCGAAGCGCGAAATCCTGGGCCAATTTACTGTGCCATTCGCGGGCTTGCGGAGTCACTGCGCGATGCGCGGCGGTCCGCTCCTCGGCGGCCCGGCGTAAGTAAAAGCGCAAATTCGACTCCATGGACGTCACTCCCCCAGGACGACACGAAGATGCGACTCTTGCCCTAACAGATGGTTAATATCCACAAACTAATTTCAGCCCAGAAACGATCGACCCGAATCCACTTGGCGATTTGGTGAATCAGGATTATTTTACAGGCGGATGAAACCAATCTCGCTGACCCTTGTGCTCGCCGCTGGCTTGCTTTTTACCGCCCCTGCGCTCGCCGGGGTGTCGGGATTTGCGATCGTCAACGGCGTCGGCAAGGACATTTTGGCGATGTCGATTCGCCGAGTCGGATCGGGCCAGTGGCAGCCATTATCGGCCGCGCCCGCCGCCGGAAAAGCGGCTTCGGTGGCTTTCTCGGATCCCGATTGTGCGTTCGATTTGCGGGCGACACTGGTCGGCGGCGCAATCGTTACTTGGCCCGGGGTAAATCTTTGCGACGTGAAGTTGCTGACCTTGCGGCGGAATGACGCGGGTCTCGTCTGGATCGATTACGACTGACCCGGCGACGGCGGATTGCTTGCGCGGGCCGCGCAGCGGGCTGCGGCGGGCGCACTGAATCGAGCAATTTCGCACCGGCAACGAACACCACGCCCGTGGCCAGTGCAGCAAACATCCAGCCGATCTTGCCGGGATAAATTTCCAGATAGCGCTGGCCGCGTTCGACCGCGCCCATGGCGATCGCGAAGATCACGAACCAAGCCTCGACGCGGGTCTTGATGACGAACAATCTGCCGAGACGCCTGAACATGGTCATGGTTAAGCAAACGTCGTGCCAGCCCTGCAGTTCCGCCAAAAATTCGTTAACATTCGCTCAAAGTGTCAAGTGTCCCGACTCAAGACAATGCGCTTAGTTCGAGGCAATCGAGCAACGCGTCGCGCGCGGCGACCACCGCCGAGATCAGGCCCGGCCGCTGCAAATCATCGGGCGCGATCTCGTCAGGCCAAGACTGGGTGATCGTCTTCGCCAGCCGATCGATTTTCGCTTCATCGACCAGGAACCGCAGATCGACCAGAGCCGGATCGCACGCCACCCGCAGCCGCAGGCACGCCGGCCCGCCGCCATTGGCCATCGACTGGCGGACATCGACATAGTCGACCCGCCGGATCGCGCCATTGCTGGCGAGATGGCGGTCGATCCACGACTTGACCGACGGCGTATCGCGGCATTCGGTCGGCGCGACCAGAGTCATCGCGCCATCCGCCAAACCCTCTACGGGGACCGTCACCAGTTGCGCGTTGAACAGGTAGGATTGGATCGCGTCGGCCAACGGCACATCGGCCTCGGCCACTTCGACGAACTCGACTTCGGGCATCATCCTCGCGATTGCCGCGAAAGTCGCGTCGCGATCCGCAAAGGCCTTGGCATGCGCGAACAGCACCCGCTCATTGGCGACCGCGACCACACCATTGTGAAACGCCCCCGCCGCAATCGCTTGTTCGGATTGCTCGACAAACAGGGTCCGCGCCGGATCCAGCCGATGCGTCCGCGCGATCGCCTTCGATGCTTCGATATGCTGGCGAGCGGGGTAGGGGCCGCCGGTCCGGCCATAAACGAATAGCTCGATC
>JBKJUB010000161.1:0-12207 GCA_046590765.1 Sphingomicrobium sp.
GATTCGGGCGAGCAGGTGATGCCGTTGGTCGCTGCCGAGAGCGTCGAGCCGGCGGGCTTCTTCGGGCGGATCTGGATCGGGCTCAAGCAATTGCTCGGTATGGCCTAGCTGAATGGCGCGCGGTCGGTTCATCAGCCTTGAGGGCGGGGAGGGGGTCGGCAAGTCGACCCAGCTCGCCGCTCTGGCCGAGGCGCTGACCGGGCGCGGCCTGACCGTGATCGTCACCCGCGAGCCCGGCGGAAGCCCAGGCGCCGAAGCGATCCGCGAGTTGCTGCTCAACGGCGACGAGGGCCGTTGGAACCCCCGCGCGGAGGCGCTGTTGTTCGCCGCCGCTCGCTCGGACCATCTCGATAAGACCATCCTGCCCGCGCTCGACCGCGGGGAGTGGGTGCTTAGCGACCGCTTCATCGATTCGAGCCTGGCCTATCAGGGCGAAGCTGGCGGGCTGGGGATTGACGCCGTGCGCGATCTCCACCGCTTCGGCAGCGTCGATTATCTCCCCGACCGCACCCTCGTCCTACAGCTCGACGAATCCGAAGCCGGGGCCCGCGCGCGCAATCGCGATGGCAACACCGGCGACCGCATTGGATCGCGCCCGCCGTCATACCACGCGGCGGTCGAGGCGGGCTTTCGCACCATGGCCCAGCGCGAACCGAACCGCGTCAAACTGATCGACGCCTCGGGCCCCGCCGCGACCGTCACCGCGCGCTTGCTCTACGCGTTGGGCGACCTGCTGCCGTGATCCAGGGTCACGACGAACCAATCGACCGTTTCCTCGGCGCGTGGGCGAGCGGCGCGATGCATCACGCGTGGCTGCTGACCGGCCCGCGCGGAATCGGCAAGGCCAGCTTCGCCCGCGCCGCCGCGACCCGCTTGCTCGCCGAAGCCGCCGGCCCGCCGATCGCCGAAGCCGGGATCGGGACCCCCGACACCCACCCTACCGCGCGCCTCATCGCTGCTCGAAGTCATCCCGATTATCGCTTCGTCGAACGGGTCGAGAACAAGACCGGCACCGCGCTCCAGCGCAACATCAGCGTCGACCAGGTTCGTGCGCTGGGCGACCTGTTCTCGGTGACCCCGGCGATGTCCGACTGGCGCGCTGTCGTGATCGACTCCGCCGACGATCTTGATCGCGAAGGGGCCAACGCCTTGCTCAAGATGCTCGAAGAGCCGCCCGCCAAATGCGTCTTCCTGCTGGTCAGCCATAATCCAGGGCGACTGCTCCCGACGATCCGCTCGCGCTGCAGAACGCTTGATTTCCAACCACTTGGCAATGACGTCATGGCGTCGATCCTTGCCGAACTAGCCCAGGACACCGCCAAAATCCCGACGCTGATCCAGCGGGCAGGGGGCTCGCCCGGAACCGCCCTAGCCTATGCCGCGCTCGACCTCGCCCCGCTCCACGATCAGGTGCTGGCGATCATGCGCACTGGCGACCCCTATAACGAGCGCCGCGCCAAGCTTGCCCAGTCGCTCGCGCTCAAGGCCTCGACCGATCGCTACGCCGCCTTCCTGCAGATCGTCCCAACCATGATCGCCGACGAAGCCAAAAACCTCGACGGCCACGCCCGGCTGCGCGCACTCGATGCCTATCGCCGCGCTCGCGACACTTGCCAGCTCGCCCCGCGGCTGACGTTCGATCCTGGCGCGACGATCTTCCAGCTAGGCACGATCCTCGCCTCGGTTGCCCCTGAAGGCGCGTCCGTTTAGGGCCGCGGCATGGCCGAGCCTTATTACATCACCACCGCAATTTCGTACCCCAATGGCAAGCCGCACATCGGCCACGCTTATGAAGCGATCGCCGCCGACACCATTGCCCGTTTCCGCCGCGCGCAGGGCCGCGATGTGCGGTTCATTACCGGCACCGACGAGCATGGCCTCAAGATGGTCCAGACGGCGCGCGACGTGGGCCGCGATACGATGGAATTTGCGACTGAAATGTCGTCTTATTTCAAGGCGATGTGCGAAACTTTGAATATCAGCAATGATGATTTTCTGCGCACCAGCGACCCCGCCCATCATGCCGCCAGCCAGGCCCTGTGGACTGCGATGCAGGCGTCTGACGATTTCTACCTAGACCGCTACGAAGGCTGGTACTCGGTCCGCGACGAGGCCTTCTACGACGAAAGCGAGCTGACCGGCGAGGGCGATGACCGCCGCTCGCCGCAAGGCACGCCGGTTGAATGGACCGCCGAGGAAACCTGGTTCTTCCGCCTGTCCAAATATCAGGACGCCCTGCTCGCGCTGTATCGCGACAATCCCGGCTTCATCCGCCCCGACAGCCGCCGCAACGAAGTGATCCGCTTCGTGGAGGGGGGGCTGCGCGATCTCAGCGTCTCGCGCACCAGCTTTGACTGGGGGGTCAAGGTGCCCGGATCGCCCGACCATGTGATGTACGTCTGGGTCGACGCGCTGACCACGTACATGACTGCGGTCGGCTATCCCGACACCGGCGGCGATTTTGCCAAATACTGGCCCGCCGACGTGCATTTGATCGGCAAGGACATCGTCCGCTTCCACGCGGTCTACTGGCCGGCGTTCCTGATGTCCGCCAAATTGCCGCTACCCAAACAGGTCTATGGCCACGGCTTCATCCTCGCCAAGAGCGGGGAGAAGATGTCCAAGAGCGCTGGCAATTCGGTCGATCCGATCGACATGGCGGCACGTTACGGGGTCGATGCCTTGCGTTACTTCCTTATGCGCGAAGTCAGCTTCGGGCAGGACGGCAGCTACAGCCACGAAGCGATCATCAACCGCGTCAACGCCGAGCTCGCCAACAGCTTCGGCAATCTGGCGCAGCGCAGCCTGTCGATGGTGTATAAAAATCTCGACGGCATTCTCCCGAGCGCCGGCCAAGCGGCCGAAGATATCGAGTTGCTGAACCGAGTGACCACAAACCTTGACGCCATGTCGGCCGATTTTGACGATTATGCTTTTTCGTGCGGCCTTGAGGCATGGATTCATGCCGTGTTCGCCTGCAATGCCTATGTCGACGCAATGGCGCCGTGGGGGCTCAAGAAGACCGATCCCGAGCGTATGGCCGCCGTGCTCGGCACCATCGTTGCCGCCGTCCGCATGCTCGCCGAGGCCGTAATGCCGGTCATTCCCACCTCGGCCGCGAAGATCATCGCGTTGATCGACAGCGGCGCTAATGGCAATCCGATCGAGCAACCGACGCCAATCTTCCCCCGGCTCGAACTAGGCGAGGGCGAGGACGCCTGATGCTGATCGATAGCCATTGCCATTTGGTCTATGATGGCCTCGCCGAGCGCCAGGACGAAGTTCTGGCCTCGGCCCGCGCGCGCGGAATTGGTGGTTTCCTCAACATTTCGACCCGCCAATCCGAATGGAATGACGTCATCGCCGTCGCGGATCGCGAGCCCGACGTGTGGGCCAGCGTCGGCGTCCACCCGCACGAGGCCGACGCGCATCCCGATCTCGGCGCAACCGCCTTGGTCGATGCCTCGGCGCACCCCAGGGTCGTGGCGATCGGCGAATGCGGCTTGGATTATTATTACGACAAGTCTGATCGCACCGCGCAGCGCGAGCGGTTCGCCGCCCACATCGACGCCGCCCGCCAGACCGGCCTGCCGTTGATCATCCACACCCGCGATGCCGAAGCCGACACCGCCGAGATGCTGACCGAGGCTGTCGGGCAGGGCGGAATTGCCGCAGTACTCCATTGCTTCACCGGCAGCGCCGACCTCGCCCGCACCGCGCTCGATCTCGGCTTGTTCATCTCGATTTCGGGAATCGTCACTTTCAAAAACGCCAAGGATCTCCAGGACACCGCCAGGACCATCCCCGCCAACCGCCTCCTCGTCGAAACCGACTCCCCGTTCCTCGCCCCGGTCCCGCATCGCGGCAAGACGTGCGAGCCCGCCTTCGTCGCCGACACCGCCGCCTTCCTTGCCGAATTGCGCGCCGAGACCATTGAAGGTTTATCCTCGGTAACCACCGCCAACTTCTTCCGATTGTTCGCTAAAGCGGCCGCATGAAGGTCCGCATTCTCGGCTGCGGAACCTCGTCAGGCGTGCCGCGGATCGGCAATGACTGGGGCGACTGCGACCCCGCCGAACCGCGCAACCGCCGCACCCGCTCATCGATCCTGATCGATAAACTCCTTGTCGATTGCGGGCCCGACATGCGCGAACAATTGCTCGCCGCCGACACCGCCGATCTCGCCGGGGTGATCGTCACTCATGACCATGCCGATCATTGCCACGGGATCGACGATCTCCGCCAGATTGCGCACCACACAGGCGACCCGGTGCCGCTCCACGCGCGCGCCGACACGCTCCGACGCCTCGCCAAGCGCTTCGCTTATGCCTTTGAAGGTACACCGCTTTATCCGGCGGTAATCGATCCGAAACCGCTCGGCGAGACCCTTGCGCTCGGCAACGCAACCCTGACCTTCGCCGACCAGCCTCACGGCGGCATTACCTCGCTCGGGATCCGCGTGGAGGAGGGGGGTCGTTCGCTTGGCTATGCGATCGACTTTCACGACATGACCGACGCCATGCGTGCGCTTTACGCCGGGGTCGATGTGTGGATCTGCGATTGCCTTCGCCGCACGCCGCACCCGACCCATGCCCATCTCGACTCCGTCCTCGGCTGGGCGCGCGACTTGAAGGTTGGCCAATTGCTGCTGACCCATCTCGACAAGAGCATGGACTATGCCACACTCGGCGCCGAACTGCCCGATTGGGCCGCGCCGGCGTATGACGGGCAGGAGATCATGCTTTGACCAACGATACGATGCTCGGCGGCCTCTACATCTTGATGGCGATGATGCTGGTGCTCGGCTCGCTCATCGTCCGCCGCGAACCGCTGGCCAAGATGGCGGTAATGGCGCTCGCCTGGGTCGCCTTGTTCGGCGCCGGTTTCATCCTGTTCACCTTCCGCGACGACCTCGGCTACGTCCTCCAGCGGCTCAAGAGCGAAGCGACGGGCGTCCCGGTGGCGGAATCAGGCACCTTGCGCATTCCGCAGGCGATCGACGGCCATTTCTACGTCGACGCCATGCTCAACGGCCACAAGGTCCGCTTCCTGATCGATAGCGGCGCGACGATGACGACGATCGGCCGCAAGACCGCCGCCAGCAGCAATGTCGTGGTCAGCGACCGCCGCGACCAGATGGTGTTGACCGGCAATGGCGCGGTGCGCGTTGCAAGCGCCCGCGCGCAGCGCCTCGACATTGGCATTATCGAACGGACCGACGTCGGCCTGCATGTCTCCGACAGCGACGATCTCAACGTATTGGGGATGAATTATCTGTCGTCGCTTAAGCGGTGGAGCGTCGAGGGCCGTTGGCTGGTGTTTGAGGGATGAACGCGACTTCCCCCTCCGTAAATTTGATCATCACTTTACATAATACATATTATCATACTTGTGATTGCCGGAGCAAAAGGTGAATATTCAGTCCCCCCCGGCCAATCTGGGCCGTCTCGAAAGCATCATGCGCCGATTGCGCGATCCGGTGACTGGCTGCGACTGGGATCGCGTCCAGACCTTCGACACCATCGCGCCGTACACGATCGAGGAAGCCTATGAGGTTGCCGATGCAATCGATCGTCACGACATGGCCGATCTCGCCGACGAGCTTGGTGATCTCCAGTTGCAGGTCGTGTTCCATGCCCAGATGGCGACCGAAGCCGGCCATTTCACGCTCGACGACGTGCTGACGCGTATTTGCGACAAGCTCGAGCGCCGTCACCCGCATCTGTTTGGCGACGCGAGCGAAACTCCCGGATGGGAAGCGATCAAGGCCGCCGAGCGAAGCGCCCATCCTGATCAAAGCGCACTGGCCGGTGTCGCCAAGGCGCTGCCAGCGCTCGAACGCGCCAACAAGCTTCAGAAGCGCGCCGGGCGGACCGGCTTTGACTGGCCCAATGCCAGCGGTGCCCGCGCCAAGGTGGTCGAAGAACTCGCCGAGCTCGACGCCGAAACCGGCCAAGCCGCGCGCGAAGAGGAATTGGGCGACTTGCTGTTCGCGGTCGTCAACCTCGCACGAAAACTCAACATCGAGCCCGAAGCCGCACTGCGATCAGCCAATGCCAAGTTTGAACGCCGCTTCCGCACGATCGAAACCGCGCCGGGTTTCGCGGACTTAAGCCTCGACGAAAAAGAACAACTGTGGAGCGCCGCTAAGTCCGCTCAGAGCGCCTGAAACCGCGCCCAATCCACCGCCGACAGCCGTACCTGCATCGTCACCGTCTCGCCGTCGCTATCTTGCCCGGTCACCTTGCCGCGAGCATGCAGCCACGCCAACTTCACGCCATCGCTCGACGACAAGGTCACCGCCCGCGTGTCGTCGCGCGATCCAAGCCGCTCGACAATCGCCGTGCGCAGCCCTTCGATCCCCTCTTCTGTCAGCGCCGATACCACCGCCACATCCTCGCGCCGCGCCGCCTCGCCATACAGCGCCGCGCGCTCGTCGGGCGCCATCGCATCGACCTTGTTCCACACCTCGATCCGCGGTGGCCCCTTCCCGACTTCGAGCCCAAGCGATTCCAGCACCGCCTCGACGTCGGCCGCCTGCGCATCGCGATCGGGATGCGCCATGTCGCGCACGTGAAGGATTAAATCCGCCGCCAGCACTTCCTCGAGCGTCGCTCGGAAAGCCGCGATTAATTCGGTCGGCAAATCGGACACGAACCCTACCGTGTCGCTCAAGATCGCCTTGCCGCTTCCTGCCAATTTCACCTCGCGCATCGTCGGGTCGAGTGTCGCGAACAGCAGGTCTTCGGCCATCACATTGGCGTTGGTCATGCGGTTGAACAGGGTCGATTTTCCGGCATTGGTGTAGCCGACCAGCGCGATCAGCGGCCACGGCGCCTTCTGTCGCCGGTCGCGGTGCAGCCCGCGGGTGCGCTTGACCTTCTCCAATTCCTTCTTGATCCGCGCCATCCGGTCGCGGATCATCCGTCGATCGGCCTCGATCTGAGTTTCGCCTGGCCCGCCAAGGAAGCCGAAGCCGCCGCGCTGCCGCTCGAGATGGGTCCAGCTGCGCACCAGCCCCCCCGCCTGATAATCGAGATGCGCCAGCTCGACCTGCATCCGCCCCTCGGCCGTCGCCGCGCGTTCACCGAATATCTCGAGGATCAGCCCGGTGCGGTCGATCACCTTGGCCATGGTCATCGTCTCGAGATTCTTCTGCTGCACCGGGCTCAGCGCCGCATCGACGATCAGCAGCCCGGCTTTCTCCTCGGCCACCGCCGCTGCAATCTCCTCGGCCTGGCCCTTGCCGAACAGGCTTGCTGGCCTTGGCGCCCTGACCCGCACCGATCGCCGCGCTACCACTTCGATCCCGATTGCCGCTGCTAATCCCGCCGCTTCGTCGAGCCGCGCCTCGATCGACCGCAGCACCTTGGTGCCGGCGATATCGGGCAGCACCAGCACCGCGCGCTCGCCGCGGCTGATCCCATCGTCATCGTCGCGATTGAAGACGCTCAGCTGCCGTCCCCGGCCACTTCGCCGTCGCCATGCGACTGCAAATCCAAACTCCCCGCCGGCTGCAGAGTCGACACCGCATGCTTGTAAACCAGTTGTACTTGACCCGACCGCTCGAGCAGGATCGAAAATTGGTCATAGCCCCCGACCGCGCCCTGCAGCATTACGCCGTTGACCAGGAACAAGGTCATCGGCTCATGCTGGGCGTGCGCGGCGTTGAGGAAGATGTCCTGCAACGACGCCTTCTTCTCGTCGAGCGCTGCCGGCACCGGCAATCCCCCGCTCGGCACCCCCGCCGGGACGATCGTCGACACCGCATGCTTGTACAATAACTGCGCCGTCCCGTCGCGCCGCAACAACATCGAGAAAGCGTCGAACCAGGTGATCACCCCGGTCAGCTTGACCCCCTTCATCAGGAAGATCGTTACTGGCATCTTGTCTTTACGCACCGCGTTCAGGAACTGGTCCTGCAGGCTCATCGCTCGATCGGCCATGTGGTTCCTACTCGTCGAGTTCGCGGCGGTCGGCCAGGCCGAGCGCCTTGAGTTTGCGGTGCAATGCGGAGCGCTCCATCCCGATGAATGAGGCGGTGCGCGAGATGTTGCCCGAAAAACGCCGGATCTGGACCTTGAGATATTCACGCTCGAAACTCTCGCGGGCCTCGCGTAGCGGCGATCCCATGATCGCGATCGACGATGATCCCATGCTCGATGATCCCTGCGTTTCGACCACTTCGGACGGCAGCAAATCAACGTCGATGCACTCCACCCGGTCGCCCGGCGCCAGGATCAGGGTCCGTTCGATGATATTGCGCAATTGGCGGACGTTGCCCGGCCAGTCGTGCGCCTGGAGCGCGGCGATCGCTTCCTCCGACACGTTGGGGGTGGCAATCCGCCGCTCGGCAGCGAACCGCGCCAGGAAATGCGCCACCAGGTCGGGAATGTCCTCGCGTCGCTCGCGCAGCGACGGAATCCGCACCGGCACCACGTTGAGCCGATAATACAGATCCTCGCGGAACCGCCCGGCGGCGATTTCCTCGGCCAAATCGCTCGAGGTCGCCGACAGCACGCGCACGTCGACCTTGACCGGGCGCTGGCCGCCGACCCGGGTATAGCTCTGGTCGGTCAGCACGCGCAGCATCTTGGCCTGGGTGGTCGCCGGCATGTCGGCAATCTCGTCGAGGAACAGGGTTCCGCCATGCGCCTGCTCGAGCAAGCCCGGCCGCGCCACGCCGTCGCTTTCGACCCCGAACAATTCCTCTTCCATCCGCTCGGGACTCATCATCGCCGCCGAGACGGTAATGAACGGCGCCGACGCGCGCGGGCTCCAGTCGTGAATGGTGCGCGCCGCAATCTCCTTGCCGACGCCTGCCGGCCCGGTGATCAGCACCCGGCTTCCGGTCGGCGCCACCCGCTTGAGCGTCGCGCGAACATTGTTGATCGCGACCGACGATCCGCCAAGCTGGTCATCCTGCCCGAATTGTTGGCGGAAGGCGGCATTCTCGCGCCGCAAGCGGTCGGTCTCGGTTGCCCGCTCGACCAAATGGAGCAAGCGCCCCGCCTCAAATGGTTTCTCGATGAAGTCGACCGCACCTTCACGGATCGCCGCGACCGCCGTGTCGAGGTTGCCGTGGCCAGAGATCATGATCACCGGCAGCGTCGGGTCGCGCTGCTTGACCTGTTCGAGGATCTGCAAGCCGTCGAGCCGCGATCCCTGCAGCCACACGTCGAGCAACACCAGGCTCGGACGCCTATCCTCTATCGCGCTCAGCGCTGAATCGCTGTCCGACGCGGTGCGCACCGCATAGCCCTCGTCTTCGAGCACACCCGCGACCAAATCACGGATATCGGCTTCGTCATCGACTACCAGGACATCGAGCGCCATCAGGTCTGACCTTCCTCGTCATTTTCGCCGTCATCGGGATTGCGCCCGTCCGCTTGGCCCCCGCCCATCAATCGCCCATCGGCTTCGTCACTCGCCAGCGCTTCGGCCTGCGCTCGCAGGCGCTCGGCATCAAACGCGATCCGCACATGCGTCCCGCCCCCGCTGCGGTCGAGAAAGGCGATTTCGCCGCAATGCTCCTCGACGATCTTCTTGACGATCGCCAGGCCAAGGCCAGTTCCGCGCACGCGTGTCGTCATGTATGGCTCGGTCAGCCGCTCGCGATCCTCGGGCAACCCGACCCCGGTATCGTTGACGTCGATCACGATTTCGTCCTTGACCGCCCTCACCCGCACTTCGACGCGATCGCCGTCGAAGTTGGTTTCGCGGCGATTACGCCTGGTTTCAATCGCTTCGACTGCATTCTTAACGACGTTGGTAAGCGCCTGACTAAGTTGGCGACGGTCACAAACCAGCGGTATCTCGGCCTTCGCCGGGTCGATGGTGAAGGCTACACCGGGGTGTGCCACTTCGTGCAGAAACAGCGCCGCACGCGCAATCTCGTGGATATTTTCGGTCTTGAACACCGGCTTGGGCATGCGCGCGAAATTGCTGAATTCGTCGACCATGTTCCTGAGGTCGCCGACCTGGCGAATGATCGTCCCGGTCAACCGCTCGAACGTCTCCTTGTCCGACGTAACTTCCTCGCCATAGCGCCGTTGCAGCCGCTCGGCCGCAAGCTGGATCGGGGTCAGCGGGTTCCTGATCTCATGCGCGATGCGCTGGGCGATATCGGACCAGGCGGCGCGGCGCTGGTCGCTCAATTGGTCGGTGATATCGTCGAAGGTCAGCACCGCGCCGTCGGCATAGCGCACGCGCTTGACCGCCAGCGTCCGCTGCCCGCCCCCGGCGGCGATGGTGATATTGGCGTCGCGCGCCTCGCCGATCATGAATTCGCCCAGGTCGTCGCTAATGTCCTTGAGGTTGCGCCCCTCAATCTCCTCACCTTCCGGCTCGAGCAGATTTTCGGCTGATCGGTTGACCAGCAGGATATTGCCCGTTGCATCGAGCGCGACCACGCCGGCCGTGACGCTCGACAGCACCGCCTCGATAAACGCGCGCCGCGTCTCTAGCTGTTCGTTGGCACTGACCAGCGCGCCGGTCTGTTCCTGCAACCGCCCGGTCATCCGGTTGAACGCGGTCGACAGCAAGGCAATTTCGTCATGCGGCTGGGCGACTGGCACCCGGGTCGAGAAATCCCCTTCCTCGACACGACCGGCAGCAGCAACCAACTGCCCCACCGGACGCACCAGGCGGTCGGCAATCTTGAGCGCCGCGAGGATCGCCAGTCCGACGATGATCAGCGCGCCGAGCAACAACGCTGCGTTGAATTTCAACTGATACAGCCGCGACCGCTCAAGCAGTTCGCCGTAGGTTTTCTGGACCTCGTTGGCGCGCGCTATCTGCTTGGCAAATTGCGGGTCGAACACGCGCGCTGCGTACAAATAGCTGCGCGGCCGATAATCCAGACGGACCAGCGAGCCGATCCGGTCGCGGCTGTTGATCGCGATCGACTCCTTGTTCGCAAGCTGAGCGATATTGCTCTTGGAAAGCACCTTTTCGAGTGGCCGGTCATACGGATTGACCAGCGCCTGCGACTGAATCGCGCCTTTGTCGTCGACCACGAAGATGATCGCCTCGGACAGGCTTCGATAATAGACTTGCTTGGCGAACCCTTCGGCAAAGATCGGGTCGTCGATCCGCACCTGGCGCAAATAGCCGCTAACATCACCGCTCATTCGCAGCGTTTCCAGGCTGACTCGCTCGACTTCCTGGCCGTAGGTGGTGCGCGCTAGCTCGACGCTATTTTCGATCATCACCTTGGCACGATCGGAGAACCAGAATTCAAGCCCCGACTGGAACAGCAATGACGCAAAGATCGCGACCAGCACCGTTGGCACTGCGGCAATGACCGAGAACAATGCCACCAACCGGGTATGCAACTGCCCGCCGGCCAGCCCACCCTTCTCGGCGCGCGCCATTGCCACCCGCCGGGACAGCAACACCATCAGCGCAATCGCCGGGATCAGATTGGCAACCAGCAGCAGCGCGATCAGCGGTGGTGACAGGAACGTCCCCGGCCTGCCGCTGTTGATCAGCAGATTGACGCTGAATGCCAGGATGATCGCCAGCAGCACGACCAGCCCGATCGTCGCCCAGCGATAGAAACGCCCGCTATCGCGCGCGCGCGACAGCCAGCGCTCGGCGGCTCGAAACAATTTTGGTTCGGTAGTGGCGGCATCCATCGTCCGCCGCCCTAGCACGGTCTAGTTGCATAAAAAACACAGTTGCTGGCCCGCCTCAGGCGGCGGCGCGCTCGAGCCACGGCGAGTAGAATTCGCGGAGCATATCGATGACCGTATCGGGGTCGTCGACCTGGTTCACTTTGTTGCGGAATTCCGCCGATCCGGCCAGCCCCTTGGTATACCAGCCGAGGTGCTTGCGCGCGAGATTCACCCCCGTGACTTTGCCATATAGCGACTGCATTTCGTCATATTGGGTCAGGATGATCGCCAATTGCTCGTCGATCGTCGGGTCGGGGCGGGTTCCGCCTCCGGCCAGATCGGCCATCACCTGACCCAGCAACCATGGCTTGCCGTATGCCCCGCGCCCGATCATCACGCCGTCGGCCCCCGATTGATCGAGTGCGTCGCGCGCATCCTCACGGCTGTTGATGTCGCCATTGACGATCACCGGCAGGTTCGTCGCCTCCTTCACCCGGCGAACGAACCGCCAGTCGGCCGATCCGGTCAGCCCCTTGGTGTACCAGCCGATATGCTTGCGGGCGAGATTGACCCCGGTCATTGTCCCGTA
>JBKJUB010000220.1:0-6615 GCA_046590765.1 Sphingomicrobium sp.
CGCAGAAGGGCAGCTTGGTCGCGCCCGACCGCCTGCGCTTCGATTATTCGCACCCCAAGGCGCTGACCCATGACGACATTGCCGCGATCGAGGCCGATGTGAACGCCGAAATCCGCGCCAACCAACCCGTCACCACGCGCCTGATGACCCCCGACGACGCGGTCGCCGCTGGCGCATTGGCCTTGTTCGGCGAGAAATATGGCGACGAGGTCCGCGTGCTCAGCATGGGCCGCAATACCGACAAGCATTTCTCGGTCGAGCTATGCGGCGGCACCCATGTCGACGCGACCGGCGACATCGCCATCTTCAAGATCATCGCCGAATCCGCCGTCTCCTCGGGAGTCCGCCGGATCGAGGCGCTGACCGGCGAGGGCGCGCGGCACTGGCTCAACGCCCGTGACGACAAGCTCCGTGAAGCCGCCGCCGCGCTCAAATCCTCGCCCGATGAAGTCCCCGCGCGCGTCGCGACCTTGGTCGAGACCGCGCGCAAGCTCGAGCGCGAACTGGCCGAGGCGAAAAAAGCGCTGGCGATGGGCGGCGGCTCGGCCAAGACCGAAGAAGTCGGCCCCGAGCAGATTGGCGGCCACGCTTTCCTCGGCCAGGTGGTCGACGGCCTCGACCCCAGGAACCTCCGCGGCGAAGTCGACGCCATGAAACAGCGCCTCGGCAGCGGAATCGCCGCCCTCATCGCCACCAATGAAGGCCGCGCCAGCGTCGCCGTCGGAGTCACCGACGACCTCGTCGCCACCATCTCGGCGGTCGACCTGGTGAAGGCAGCAGTCGCAGCGCTGGGCGGGCAGGGCGGCGGCGGCCGCCCCGACATGGCGCAAGGCGGCGGGCCGGACGGGAGCAAGGCGGCGGCAGCGTTGCAAGCGGTAAGGGCAGCGCTTGCCTAAAATTCCTCCCCGGTACGGGGAGGGGGACCAAGTGAAACTTGGTGGATGGGTTGGCACGCCTCGATAACAATTGCGACAACGCCATCTAAATTGCCCAGCGGCACCCCGCGCTGCGATCCGCAAGGTTCGGTAGCCCTGCATACGCAGCCATTCATCACGCACTTGGTCGCGCTCCGGATTTGACCCCATATTATGGGATTCGCCATCCACTTCGATTGCCAGCCGCGCCTGCATGCACACGAAATCGAGGACATATGGGCCCGCCGGATGTTGGCGCCTGAATTTGTGACCGGATGGGCGTTTGCGCAGTTCGCGCCAAAGCAAGCCTTCCGGCAGCGTGAGCTTGCGGCGAAGTTTTCGGGCGATCGCGATGGTCGATGCCGGACCCGTCAGCATCGCGGCCACCCCTCCACCACGCTTCGCGCGGTCCCCCTCCCCGTACCGAGGAGGGATTCAGAGCGCATCCCTAACCCTCCGCCGCCCCAAACTCGGCTCCTCCGCCAACTCCCCTGACGCCATAATCTCCCCGCGCAACTCGCTCCTCTTCTCGTGGATGCTCGCGATCACCGGGCCCATCGCCACGCCGATGTCGACCAGCACGGCTTCCGACAATTGCAACGACGCCTCCATCGCTTCGGGCACCGCGTCGGTCACCCCGACCTGGTAAAGTCGTGCGGCGTGGTCGGTGTCGCGGGCGCGGGCGATGATCGGGAGGTCGGGGAATAGCCCGCGGATCTGCCGCGCGAGGCGGATGATCAGCACCGGATCGTCCATCGTCAGCACCAAGGCATCGGCATCGCCCAGTCCAAGCTTCTCGATCATTTGGCCGCGCGCGACATCGCCAAACATGACGTCGTAACCGCCCTCGCGCGCTGCAATCACCGCATCGACGTCGCTCTCGACCGCGATATAGCTTTTGCCATGCTGGCGAAGCATCTCGGCGACCATCTGCCCGACCCGGCCGAAGCCGAAGATCACCGTCTTGCCTGCCGCCGCGCCCAGGTCGACATGCGTGGCTGCCCCGCGATCGACCCGCCGTGCCGCTGCCCGCCCAAGCATCGCCAGCAATGGCGTCACCGTCAGCCCCATCGCGGTCACCGCTTGCCAGAAGCTCGCTGCACCCGGCAGGATCACCCCCGCCGCCGCGCCAGCACCGAGCAGGATCAGAGTCGTTTCCGACGGGCTGGCCATCACCAACCCGGTCTCCGCCGCCACCGCAGGCCGCGATCCGCTTAGCCACAGCAGCGCCGACGTCACGGCAACCTTCGCCGCCAGCACCAACGCCAGCGCCGCCAGCAACGACTGCCAATTGCCGAGCAACGCGCGCACATCAAGGCTCATCCCGACGGTGATCAGGAACACGCCCAGCGCGAGCCCGCGCAAGGGCGCCGTCACCACTTCGACTTCGCTGTGATAATCGGTCTCGGCGATCAGGATGCCGGCGATCAGCGCGCCGAGGATGGGCGACAGCCCGACCGCGCTGGTGGCGAGGCTGGCGAGGATCACGGTCAACAGACTGACCGCGAGGAATAGTTCGGGGCTCTTGGTCCGCGCCGCTTGTGCGAACAGGGGCGGGAGCAGCAATCGCCCGGCGAGCAGCATCCCGGCGATCACCAGCGCGCCCTGCCAGATGACGGTCAGCAACGCGCCCGGCGCGGCCCCACCGCCAAGGCTGGCGAACAAGAACAGGAGTGGCACCAGCGCCAGATCCTCGAACAATAGCATCGCGAACGCGGCCTTGCCCGCGGGGCTGGTCGTGCCCGCCAGCGGGATGACGAGCGCGGTCGAGGACATCGCCAGTGCCGGCCCGAGCACGATCGCCGCCGACACGGAATTGCCCATCGCCAGCAAACCACCGCCGATCAGCAAGGCGCCAAGCCCAAGCTCCGCCGCGCCGACCCCGAACACCGATCGGCGCATCGTCACCAGTCGCTTGAAGCTCAATTCGAGTCCGATCGCGAACAGCAGCAAGACGATCCCGAATTCGGCGAACGGCTCGATCGCTGCGGGGTTGGTGATCGTTACCGCCTCGAGCCACGGGTGCGCCGCAACATAGGTGCCGAGCCCGTGCGGTCCGGCCAATATGCCAACCAGGATGAAACCGATGATCGGCGAAATCTTGAGCCGCGCGAACGCCGGAATGACGATCCCCGCCGCGCCGAGGATGGTCAGCGTGTCGCTCAATGCGGGGGTCATGTGCATCTGGCTGGCCATGATCGGACAAAAGCATGGCCGCGCTGCTTTGTCACCGCCCCGACAAAGCGCTTTCAATGTTGGATTTCGTCTGCTTTGCTGGCGTCATGACGTCATGTGGTGGAAATGAGCGGTACATTGTCCTGCTGAACCACCGTTCCGGCCTCGCGCGCGTAGCGATTGCGACCTTTGGGACTTTTCGATGAGCGCTGACGTCCTGATCATCGGCGGCGGCCCGGCCGGAATGATGGCGGGGCTATTGCTCGCCCGAGCCGGTGTCTCTGTAACAGTGCTCGAAAAGCATGCCGATTTCTTCCGCGATTTCCGTGGCGACACGGTCCACCCGTCGACCATGCAGATCCTCGACGAATTGGGCATGCTCGGTCGCTTCCTGGAACGCCCGCACCACCCGCTCGACCGCGCCGAATTGAGCTGGAATGGCCGGCTGATCCAGATTGGCGACCTGTCGCACCTCGCCATGCCCGCCCCGTTTATCGCGATGATGCCACAGTGGGAATTCCTCGACTTCATCCGCGACGAGGCCGCCGCGTTCCCGGCTTTCTCGCTGCGCATGGAAGCGGGCGCCGCCAGCTTCATCGAGGACGGTGATCGAGTGACCGGAGTGCGCCTGATCAATGGCGAACAACTCCACGCCGGCCAATTGGTGATCGCCGCCGATGGCCGCGATTCGCTGATCCGCCGGCAAGTCATGCTCCCGCTCGACACGCTCGGCGCGCCGATCGACGTCTTCTGGTTCGCGGTGCCCAAGAGCGGAGAGGGGACGGCCCTGCGCGGCGCGGTCGCCGGCCATCGCCTGATCGTGATGATCGATCGCGGCGATTATTGGCAATGCGCCTTCGTCATCGCCAAGGGCAGTGCCGAGACAATCAAGGCGCGTGGAATCGAAGCATTCCGCGCCGATGTTCGCGCCGCCGCGCCTGACTTGCCCGATCTCGAAGCCGCGCTACCCGATTTTGACGTTCCCAAATTGCTTTCTGTTTCGCTCGACCGGCTGTCGACCTGGCACCGGCCCGGGCTGCTGGCGATCGGCGATGCAGCGCATGCCATGAGCCCGGTCGGCGGGATCGGCATCAACCT
Organism: Sphingomicrobium sp.; assembly: GCA_046590765.1. Lineage (GTDB taxonomy): Bacteria > Pseudomonadota > Alphaproteobacteria > Sphingomonadales > Sphingomonadaceae > Sphingomicrobium. The sequence continues at coordinate 4,188 of JBKJUB010000220.1, forward strand.
CGCCATCCAGGATGCGGTCGCCACCGCCAATATCCTCGCGGAGGCCTTGGCGCGCGGCGAGAACGTCGATCGCCTGCTCCACCGCGTTCAGCGTCGCCGGCTATGGCCAACGCGCGTCATTCAGGGCATCCAGCGGCTGGTTCACGAACGGCTGCTGCGGCCGCTGATCGACGGGCAACGCGAGCTTCCCGAACGTCCGCCACTGCCCGCCCGGCTGGCAAATAGATTCCCGCGCCTCCGTCGGATCCCTGGCTATTTCATCGGCCACGGAATTCGGCAAGAACATGTTAAATCGCCAAAGGCTTAGGCGGCGACCTTCATCTTTGCTTCGAGGTTTTCGCGGATCGCTTCAAAGAATTGTTCGGTGGTCATCCACGCTTGCTCGGGGCCCACCAGTATAGCCAGATCCTTGGTCATCTTGCCCTGCTCGACAGTCTCGACGCAGACTTTCTCGAGCGTCTCCGCGAAGGCGACCACCTCGGGAGTCTCGTCGAGCTTGCCGCGGAACTTGAGGCCGCCGGTCCAGGCGAAAATCGACGCGATCGGGTTGGTCGAGGTCGCCTTGCCCGCCTGGTGCATGCGGTAATGGCGGGTGACGGTGCCATGCGCCGCCTCGGCTTCGACCGTATTGCCATCGGGGGTCAGTAGCACGCTGGTCATCAGGCCGAGCGAGCCAAAGCCCTGCGCGACCTGGTCGGATTGAACGTCGCCGTCATAATTCTTGCACGCCCAGATGAAATTGCCGCTCCACTTGAGTGCGGAGGCGACCATGTCGTCGATCAGGCGGTGCTGATATTCGATCCCGAGCTCGGCGAACCTGGTTTTGAAATCGCGATCGAACACTTCCTGGAAGATATCCTTGAAGCGCCCGTCATAAGCCTTGAGGATGGTGTTCTTGGTGCTGAGGTACACCGGCCATTTGCGCTGGATGCCGTAATTGAAGCAGGCCTTGGCGAAGTCGCGGATCGACTCGTCGAGGTTGTACATCCCCATCGCCACGCCCGCCGAAGGATAGTCGAACACTTCATATTCGAGGACCTGGCCGTCCTCGCCGGTCCATTTCATCATCAATTTGCCCGGGCCGGGGACGAGGAAGTCGGTCGCCTTATACTGGTCGCCATAAGCGTGACGGCCAATCACGATCGGGTCGGTCCAGCCCGGGATGATGCGCGGGATATTGTCGATCACGATCGGCTCGCGAAAGACCACGCCGCCAAGGATATTGCGGATTGTCCCGTTGGGCGATTTCCACATCTGCTTGAGGCCGAATTCCTCGACCCGCGCTTCGTCGGGGGTAATCGTGGCGCATTTCACGCCGACTCCATATTGCTTGATCGCATTGGCCGCATCGACGGTGATCTTGTCGTCGGTCTCGTCGCGCTTCTCGATCCCGAGGTCGTAATATTTGAGGTCGATGTCGAGATAAGGGAGGATCAGTTTCTCGCGAATCCATTGCCAGATGATCCGCGTCATCTCATCGCCGTCCAATTCGACGACCGGGGTCTTCACCTTGATCTTGGCCATATCGCGTCCTGTGATGTGCTTGAATTTGCCCGCGCATTAAGCGCCGCCTCGGCTCAAGGCAACCGGAGCGCCAAGGCAAGCGGAGCGATTGTGGAACCGCTCGAGTGTCTCTAGGGAGCGGGCATGCCTGCAATCGACAAACCCGACAGCCAGCTGACAGCGGTCAAGTGGCGCTTCCCCTCGGTTCATCCCGAAGGTCGCAAATTCGCCCTCATCTCGGCCTTCCTGACACTCGCCACTTATTCGCTGGTCAGCCATTTCATCGGCTGGCTGCTCGTGATGGTTACAATCTGGGTCGCGACCTTCTTCCGCGATCCGATTCGGACCACGCCGACCGATCCCAAGCTGATCATCGCGCCGGCCGATGGGCTGGTGACGATGATCTCCCACGTCAGCGCGCCGCCCGAGCTGGCGCCTGAATTGACCGGCGAGTTCACCCGCGTGTCGATTTTCATGAGCGTGTTCGATGTCCACATCAATCGCTCGCCAATCGCCGGGACGATCCGCAAGATCGCCTACATTCCGGGCAAATTCCTTAACGCGGATCTCGACAAGGCAAGCGAGGATAATGAACGCCAGCACTTCCTCGTCGAACGCGAGGATGGGGTGAAGATCGCCTTCACCCAGATTGCCGGTCTCGTTGCACGGCGGATCATGTCATTTGTGGCCGAGGGCGACCGCGTGGCCGGTGGTGAACGGATCGGGCTGATCCGCTTCGGCAGCCGGGTCGACGTGTTCCTTCCGGCCGGCACCGGCAGCCAGATCTTGCTCGGCCAGCGCGCCATTGCCGGCGAGACCATTCTTGGCGAAATCGGGGTCGATCCGCAGCGATCGGGCAGCAGCCAGTGAGTCAATTGCCCGAGCGTCACGGCATTCCGTTGCGGGCCTTTGCCCCCAACGCGAT
>JBKJUB010000209.1:0-3219 GCA_046590765.1 Sphingomicrobium sp.
ATCGAAGAAACCGGTGGTCACAAATCCTATTGGGCGCTCGCTCACCCGCCCGGCGCGCCCGATTTCCACGATCCCTCTTGCTTCATCGCCCGCCTGCCGGAATAGCGCATCCATGAAATTCGGTATCGAACGCCTGCTCGCCGACCCCGCCTTGCGCGCGCCGCTGGAGGGGAAACGCGTCGCCTTGCTCGCCCACCCCGCATCGGTCACCGCTGACCTCACCCACAGCCTTGACGCATTGGCGTCATGCCCGGGTATTCACCTCAGCGCCGCCTTCGGGCCGCAGCACGGGCTGAAGGGCGACAAGCAGGATAATATGATGGAAACCCCGGACGAGGTCGATCCGCGGCTCGGCATCCCGGTGTTCAGCCTGTATGGCGAAGTCCGCCGCCCGTCTGGCCAGATGATGAGCACGTTCGACGTCGTGCTAGTCGACTTGCAGGACCTCGGCTGCCGGATCTACACCTTCGTCACTACCTTGCTCTACATGCTTGAGGCCGCGGCCGAGCATGGCAAAGCGGTGTGGGTGCTCGATCGCCCCAATCCCGCCGGCCGCCCCGTCGAGGGGACGTTGCTGCTGCCCGGTTGGGAGAGTTTCGTCGGCGCGGGGCCGATGGTCATGCGCCACGGGCTGACGCTCGGCGAAATGGGGCACTGGTTCATCAAGCAGTATAGCCTCGACGTCGATTTCCGCGTGATCGAGATGGAGGGTTACGACCCTGCAGCCGCGCCCGGCTTCGGCTGGCCGACCGACCGCGCTTGGATCAACCCCTCGCCCAACGCGCCCAACCTCAACATGGCGCGCGCTTACGCCGGGACGGTGATGCTCGAGGGCGCAACGCTCAGCGAGGGCAGGGGCACTACCCGCCCGCTCGAACTTTTCGGCGCGCCCGATATCGACGCCCGCGCGGTCCATGCGGAGATGCAGCGCATCGCGCCGCAGTGGCTCGCCGGCACCGCGATCCGCGAGGTGCATTTTGAGCCGACCTTCCACAAACACGCCGGTACCTTGTGCAATGGGCTTCAATTCCACCCCGAGCTGGGCTTTTACGACCATCACGCCTTCCGCCCTTGGCGGCTCCAGGCGCTGGCGTTCAAGGCGATCCGCAATCTCTATCCCGATTATCCGCTGTGGCGCGACTTCCCCTACGAATATGTGTTCGACAAACTCGCCATCGACGTCATCAACGGCGGGTCGGCTTTGCGCGAATGGGTCGATGATGCGGGCAGCGAAGCGGGCGATCTGGAGGCGATTGCAAGTGCCGATGAATCCGCATGGAGCCAGCAGATAAGGCCGAACCTGCTTTACTAGCGCTTGCGGCTCAACTCCCGCATTGCATCGTCGAGCCCGCCGAGCGTCAGCGGGTACATGCGGTCGCTCATCAGTCGCTTCAGGATTCCGGTCGATGCCGAATGGCCCCAATATTGTTCGGGGGTCGGATTGAGCCACGCCGCCGCAGGATAAGTCGTGGTCAGGCGGTTGAGCCAGGTCATCCCTGCCTCGGGATTCATATGCTCGATCGATCCGCCGGCGTGGGTGATTTCATAGGGGCTCATTGCGCCGTCGCCGACAATGATCACCTTATGATCGTGGCCGAACTTGTGCATAATATCGATCGTCGCGTGGCGCTCGGTAAAGCGGCGGCGATTGTCCTTCCAAACGCCTTCGTAAATGCAATTGTGGAAGTAGAAATGCTCGAGATGCTTGAATTCCGATCGGGCGGCCGAGAATAATTCCTCACAGGTCTTCACATGCCCGTCCATCGACCCGCCAATGTCGAGGAACAGCAACAGTTTGACCGCATTGTGCCGCTCGGGTCGCATATGGACGTCGAGCCAGCCCTGGCGTGCGGTGCCGTCGATCGTTGCGTCCATGTCGAGCTCGTCGGCAGCGCCTTCGCGGGCGAAGCGGCGCAGGCGGCGGAGCGCGACCTTGATGTTGCGCGTGCCAAGCTCGCGGCTGTCGTCGAGATCACGAAATTCGCGTTTCTCCCAGATCTTGATCGCGCGGCCATGCTTGCCCTCACCGCCGATCCGGACGCCTTCAGGATTATAGCCGCCATTGCCAAACGGCGAGGTGCCGCCGGTGCCGATCCATTTGTTGCCGCCCTGATGACGTCCTTCCTGTTCGACGAGCCGTTGCTTCAGCGTCTCCATGATCTCGTCCCATGACCCGAGCGCCTCGACCCTGGCCATCTCCTCAGGGGACAGATATTGCTCGGCGACCTTGCGCAGCCATTCCTCGGGGATTGCCTGCTTTGGGTCACTGAGGTCGGCGAGAATCCCCTTGAACACCTCGCCGAAGATCAGATCGAAGCGGTCGAGCTGGCTCTCGTCATGAACGAACACGGAGCGCGCGAGATAGTAGAATTGCTCGGGCTCGAGGTTGATCACGTCGGCGTCCATCGCCTCAAGCAACAGCAGATGCTCCTTCAGGCTGGCGGGAATTCCGCCGCGCCGCAGCGCATCGACAAAGGAAATGAACATGCGCTGCCTATTGCCGCCGTGCAACGCGAAGTCGAGAGCGGGCGTGGTTAACCCGACGGTTACACATTGGACTTACATCCATCCCGGACATTCGATTGGGGTTAATTGAGCATGGCGACGTTGGGGATCGAGGAAGTTACCGAAAATGCGATTCGCGCCGTGGCGCGCGACTGCGGCTCGCTGTCGATCGAATGCAGCGACGTCGCCGGCTATGTCGAGCAGGTCGCGGAGAAGATTGCGCTCCATCTCAAGACTCTCGACGGGCTTGAGGAAGTCACCAATCATTTGCTCGCCGATCAGGGTCGCGTGAGCGATTCGACCGATGAAGCGCGCTTGCTGAGCGAGCAGGCCAAGGCCAAGCTCGAGGCCGGGCGCGAGGCGATTGAAGGCACCATCGATGGATTCAAGGGTCTGACCGACCTGGTCGTCCAGCTGGGCGAGCGAATGGCCGGCTTCGCCACTGCGATGAACCAGGTGCAAAGCGTGTCGTCGACGATCGAGGTGATCGCCCGCAAGACCAACATGCTGGCCTTGAACGCGACCATCGAGGCGGCCCGTGCCGGGGACGCCGGGCGCAGTTTCGCGGTCGTTGCCGCTGAAGTAAAAAAGCTCGCGCATGACACCCGCTCGGCGACCAGCCAGATCGCGCTGACGATCGGCGAGCTGACCCGCGAGGCGGGGGCCGTAACGTCGGAAATCAAGACCGGTGTCGAGCGCAGCCGCGCCGCGCAA
>JBKJUB010000024.1:0-9523 GCA_046590765.1 Sphingomicrobium sp.
GTACGGGCGCGAATATGATCTCGACCTGTTCAACATCGTTGCGGTCGATGATTTCAACTTCGGGGCGATGGAGAATAAGGGCCTCAACATCTTTAACTCGCGGTTCGTTCTGGCCGATCAGGACACCGCGACAGACGCCGATTTCGACGCCATCGCCGGGGTCGTCGCGCATGAATATTTCCACAACTGGTCGGGCAACCGCGTGACCTGCCGCGACTGGTTCCAGCTGAGCCTGAAGGAAGGTTTCACCGTGTTCCGCGACCAGAGCTTCTCGGCCGATATCGGCTCCGCGGCGGTCAAGCGGATCGACGATGTGCGGCTGCTGCGCGCGGTGCAATTCCCCGAGGACAATGGCCCGCTGGCGCATCCGGTACGGCCCGACAGCTACCTCGAGATCGCCAATTTCTACACGGCGACGATCTATAACAAGGGGGCCGAGGTGATCCGCATGATGCGGACGATCTTGGGGACGGAACGGTTTCGCGCCGGGTCAGACCTGTATTTCGCGCGGCATGACGGCGAAGCGGCGACGTGCGACGATTTCGTGGCCGCGATGGAGGATGCCAGCGGGGTCGATTTGACGCGATTCAAGATCTGGTACGAGCAGGCGGGCACGCCAAAGGTCGAGGCCAAGCTGGTGCATGATGCGGCGGCACGAACCGCGACCTTGCACCTGGCGCAAAGCGTCGCGCCGACCCCGGGGCAACCCGACAAGTCCCCGATGCCCATCCCGCTGCGCACCGCGTTGATCGGGGCGGACAGCGGGGCCGAGATCGCGGCCGAGCGGGTGATCATGCTCGAGGATGCGGCGCTTGTCGTGACGTTGGAAGGCATCGACGAACCGCCGTTGCTGTCGATCAACCGCGGATTCTCCGCGCCGGTCAATGTCACCGTCGAACGCCAGCCGGGCGAACTGGCCAAGCTTGCAGCGATCGATGGCGATCCGTTCGCGCGCTACGAGGCGCAGCAGGAGATGATGTACGATGTGCTGATCGCGGGCGCGTCAGGCGGCGCAGTCGATCCGGCATCGCTGATTGCGGCGATGCGCGGGACATTGGTATCGGGCGCGCTCGACCCGGCCTTCAAGGGCGAGGCGCTGGTGATGCCGTCGGAAGCGCTGATCGGCGACCGGATGGAACTGGTCGACCCTGATGCGATTCATTCGAGCCGCGAGGCGTTGCGCGCGGCGGTTGGCGCGGCGCTAGCGGATGAGCTTGGGGTGGCGCAGGCGGCCGGCGCGGCGGGGAGCGACTTGTCGAGCGCGGCCAAGGGTATCCGGCGCTTGAAGGGCGTTGCTCTGGCGCTGATCGCGGCGGGGGACGCGGCGCTCGGTGCGGCGCTGGCCAAGGCGCAATATGATGGCGCGGACAATATGACCGACCGGCAGGGCGCGCTGGCGGTGCTGACGATGCTCGACGGGCCCGAGCGGATCGCGGCGCTGGGTGATTTCTATCAGCGCTATCGCGGCGACGGGCTGGTGATCGACAAATGGTTCGCGCTCCAGGCGGGCGCACCGCGTGGCGACACGATCGACACCGTCGAGGCATTGCTCGAGCATTCTGATTTCACCATGAAGAACCCCAATCGGCTGCGCGCGCTGGCGGGGAGTTTTGCGGGCAATCAATGGGTATTCCATGAGGCGTCGGGGCGCGGCTATCAACTGCTCGGCGAGCTGATCGTCAAGGCCGACGCGATCAACCCGCAAGTCGCGGCGCGGCTGGTCCCGCCATTGGGGCGCTGGCGCCGGTTCGAGCCCATGCGCGCGGCGCTGATGCGCGAAACGCTGGAACGGATTGTCGCGACCCCGGGATTGAGCAAGGATGTATTCGAGCAGGCGTCGAAAAGCCTGGTCTAGTTGCGGCCGAGGAACAGCCCGAAGCGATAGCCCAGCCAGCCGGCCAGTGGGGCGAACAGGATGATCGCGATGATCAGCGTCGTCTTCGCTCGGGGCGACATCTGCTTGAGGCGTGCAATCATCGGCCGATCCACTGCGCGACTTCGTTGGCGACCTGGTTGGCGGCCTGGTTGAGCGCCGGGCCAACGGTGCGAGCGGTGCCGTCGGCGGGGATCTTGGCTTCGAAACGGCGGGTTTCCACGCGGGTTCCGCCGGCGGTGGCGAGCGCGCCGTCGTAGCGCACGATGACCACGCCTTCCGCCGTGTCATAGCCGAAGCGGGTCAGATTGCCCGACAGCTTGAGGCCGGGATCGAGGCTCGCCTGGCGCGGATCGAGCACCACGCGGTTGGTCGTCCGCAGGGTGGTTTCCTGGAGCAGGTCCTGGAACAATTTGTCGGGCGCATCGACCCATTGCAGGTCCTTGATATAGGCCACCGCAGTCGGGCCGACGAGCGCCGGAACGCGGGTCGAGGACAATTCCTTGGGGATCACCGGGACATCGATCGTGATCGCTTCGCCCGGCGCCGCAATGCGGTTGATCGAGGCGGGCGCGGGGGCCTCGCTGGTCAAGGTGAGCAAGGTCGGCGGCACCTTCTTGCTCATGCAGGCAGCGAGCGACAGCGCGCTCAGGGCGACGAGGATCAGGCGGTGATTACGCATCATTTCGTCTTTCCAGGCTTATAGTCGGGGAGCTTTTCAGGGCCGAGCACACCCAGCGCGCCGTCATTGTTTAGCCGGTCGCTGAACTGGTGGAGGCTGGCCGACAGGTCGCGCAGCTCGCGCACCAGCCGGTTGGCCTCGGGCAGGGTCGACTTGGTCAAATTCTGGATCCCGGGGCGGGCATCGCTGATCATCGCGTCGAGATTTTTCGCTGCCAGCTGTGCCGAGGCGATGGTCTTGCGCAGATCCTGCGCCGCCGGGCGGCCTTCTTCGTTGACCAGCCGGGTGGTGCTGTCGGCCAGGCGGGCGACATTCTGCGCCGCAATCCCGGCATTATGTGCCGCGACCTTGGCCTCGGCGAGAGTCTCGGCGAGGTCAGGCGCGCGCTCGGCGAGGATGGCCGTGGTCTTGTCGACATTCTCGAGGATGTCGGAAATGGCGTTCTGGTTCTTGTCGCTAACCAATTCGGTCAAGCGCTCGGTCAGCTTCTGGATCCGGGCCATCAGCTCGGGGGCGCTGTTGAGCAAGGCACCGAGGCCGCCCGAGGTGGTCGGGATGACGGGGCAGCCTTGCGGGCCGGTCTGGGCGAGCTTCTTGGCCCCGCGAACCGCGCCGTCGAGCTGGATTTCAGGCGGCGCGGTGAAGCCGACCGACTTGATCTGCGCCGAGGTACCCTGAAGCACCGGCGTATCCTCATTGACCTCGATCCGCACCCAGACGAATTCGGGGCGATCGGGGAGCAGGCTGATCTTGGTGATCTGGCCCACCGGGACGCCCGAGAAACTGACGTTGGTGCCCTTGTTGAGCCCACCGACGCCCTGCTGGAAATAAATGTCGAAGCATTGCTTCTGGACGTTCGACAGCCCGGCCAGCCAGACCGTGAATAACGCCAGGCCGGCAAGCAGCGCCAGAACGACGCTGCCGACCAAAATATGGTTCGACCTTGTCTCCATGCCTTGCCCTTAGCCCCCTCTACGCCGCTTTGGCCGCGCGTCCGCGCGGGCCGTTAAAATATTCTTGAATCCAAGGATGGTCCAAAGCGAGCAATTGATCAATCGTCCCGACTGCAACCACCTTTTGGTCGGCAAGCACCGCCACCCGGTCGCAGATCGCGTAGAGCGTGTCGAGATCATGGGTGATGAGGAACACGGTGAGATCGAGCTTGTCGCGCAGCCCGAGGATCAATTCATCGAAATTCTGCGCCGCAATCGGGTCGAGCCCGGCGGTCGGCTCGTCGAGGAACAACAGTTCGGGGTCGAGCGCGAGCGCGCGGGCAAGCCCGGCCCGCTTGATCATCCCGCCCGACAATTCGGACGGATATTTGGGCCCGGCATCGGCCGGCAGTCCTGACATCGCAATCTTGTAGCTGGCGATTTCATCCATCAGTGTCTTGGAGAAATGAAAATATTCGCGGAGCGGCACTTCGACATTTTCGGCGACGGTGAGAGTCGAGAATAGAGCGCCGTTCTGAAACAGGATTCCCCAGCGGCGGCGGATATTCTTGGCCTCATCCTCCTCGCGCCCGATCATATTCTCGCCGAGCACCTCGATGGTGCCGTCCGCAGGAGTCTGAAGCCCGATGATCGAGCGCATCAGCACCGACTTGCCGGTGCCCGACCCGCCGACCACGCCGAGGATCTCGCCGCGGCGAACGTCAAGGTCGAGATTTTGGTGGATGACCTGTTCGCCAAAATGATTGTCGAGCCCGCGAATCTCGATCACCGCCTGCTCGCCGTCGGGCAGGATGGGGGAGATGTGGTCGCTCATGCCCAACCGATCGACGAAAAGAAAACTGCGAACACGGCGTCGAGCACGATCACCATGAAAATCGACTGGACCACGGCGTTGGTGGTGCGCAGCCCGACTTCCTCGGCGTCGGACTCGACCAGCATGCCCTGGAAGCAACCGGCCAGCGCGATGATGAAGCCAAACACCGGGGCCTTGATCAGCCCGACGAACAAATCGGTGATCGGCACCACTTCCTGGATCCGCTGGATGAAGATCAAGGGCGGGATCTTGAGGTAAATCCAGCAGAAAATTCCCCCGCCGAGCATCGACATGATCATCGCGAAGAAGCTGAGCAACGGCATCATGATGATCGTTGACAGCATGCGCGGGATGACCAGCGCCTCGATCGGCGACACGCCGATGGTCCGCATGGCGTCAATTTCCTCGGTCAGCTTCATTGTCCCGATCTGCGCGGCGAAGGCGCTTCCCGACCGACCGGCGACCATGATCGCGGTCATCAAGGTGGCCAGCTCGCGAACGCTCAGGCGGCCGATCAGGTTGATGGTGTAAACCTCGGCGCCGAACGCCTCCAATTGAACCGCGCCCTGCTGGCCGATGACGATCCCGATCAGGAAGGTCATCAGCCCGATGATCCCCAGCGCGCGCACGCCGACGACGTCGAACCGCTGGACTACCGCGTTGAGGCGGAACCGACGCGGTCGCTTGGCGACGTTGAAAAAGCCGATCAAAGTGGCGCCGAAGAAACCGAGCAGGCCGAGCAAGGTGCGGCCGGTCTCGGCCACCCATTCGCCCAACTCCTCGATCCCGCCGCCCATCCCGCCGCGCTTGTCGGGGATGACCCGGACGGGGCGATCGGCCTCTGCCACCTGGTCGAGCAGGCCGCGCACTTCCTTGCTTTCGCCAATGATCCTGGCGCCGCGATCACGAGTCGCGCGATACACCAGCCACGCGCCAACGGTATCCATCTTGCTGACGCCCGACAGGTCGATGGTCATCCCGTCGCCCATCGCCGCAATCTCGCGCTCGGTGGTGGCGGCGCGCAGGATCGTCAGTGTGCCGACACAGCTGTAGCAAAGATCGGCGTTATCATCGCCTTTACCGGAGAGGGTCTGACTGGCCATTGCCGACGAGACTGCGCGAAATCAGTGCGAGCGGCAAGAGGAGTGGTCCGGGATTGACGCAATCCGCCTGTTTATTGCCGAACTTTGTGCCCTATAGGGCGCAAGATATGGAGCCGATGCCGATCCCGACAGTCACCGAGACGCCACCGACGTTCGTTCCCGTGGGGACGAACCCGGCAATGGTGTTCGGAATTGATGCCGCGACCCGCGCGCGTCGGCTAGGCGCCAAGGCCAGGCTCGATTGTGCCGATGCGCCCCCGCCGGGACGCGCAATATTGCTCGCCGATCTCGATTTTGCGTGGGATCCGGCGTGGCTGGCGTCGATCGCCAGGCGGCCAGCGACGGTGCTGATGCTGGGCGATCGCGCGGTGTTGGCGCATGTGCCGGCGGGCATCGACCCGGCCCCGATGATCGCGGCGATGATGCAGCAGGCGGCGTGGAGCGGCGACGGGCTCGATCGGCTCGATGCGGCCACCGCGCAGCTCACCAACCACGAATTGCGCAAGCGCGAGCGGCCGTTCGTGCTGCCGCTCGATCCGGCCAATCCCGAACCAGTCGAGCGCGCGGCGTATGATGCGAGCTACAAGGGCGTGACCGACGCGCTGACGCTCTATCTGTGGCGCGGGCTGGCGTTTCACCTGACCCGCTGGGCGGCGCGAATCGGGATGACCCCGAATCAGGTCACGCTGATCGGCGCAATCCTGTGCGTCGCCACCTTCTTCCTCTTCCGGCACGGCGATTATTGGCTCGGCATGGCGGCGGGCTTTGGCTTCATGGTGCTCGACACGGTCGACGGCAAACTGGCGCGCTGCACCGGCCAAGCGTCATGGTGGGGCAATATTTTCGACCATGGCATCGATTTGGTGCACCCGCCCTTCTGGTGGTGGGCGTGGGCCGCCGGGCTGGCCTATTGGGATGATCCGTTCGAGCCGGTTTATCAAGTGCTGATCGTGCTCGCGATCGTCGGCTGATATGTCGTCCAGCGCGTGATCGAAGGCATTTTCATGCGTAAATATGGCATGCACATCCACGTCTGGCGGCCGGTCGACAGCAAGTTCCGGCTGATCACCGCGCGGCGCAACCCGAACATGATCATCCTGCTCGCCAGCCTGCTGTTCCGCCGCCCCGACATGGGGCTTGAGCTGGTTGCCTTGTGGACGATGATCTCGCTGATCTTCCACGCGGTGCGGCTGGCGCAGGCCAATGCCCGGTTCGAGCGCGGGCGCAAGCTGACCAGCTGGCTGGCATGAGGCGCTGGACCGCGCTTTTGCTCGCCGGGTCGCGGCCCGGCGGCGACCCGTTTGCCGCCGCGCATGGGGTCGCTGCAAAGGCGCTCATATCAGTGGCGGGGGAGCCAATGATATTACGACCGGTGCGGGCGTTGCTTGGCAATGTGCGGATCGGCCAAGTGCGGGTGCTGGCGCAGGACGGCGCGGTGCTGACGCCGGTGCTGCCCGACGATGCGCGGCTGACGGTCGAACCATCGCGGGCGACGATCGCCGCGACGATCGAGGCGATCATCGCCGACCCCGCGACCCGCTGGCCATTGCTCGTGACGACCGCCGACCATGCCTTGCTGACCAGCGCGATGATCGATGATTTCTGCGTGCGGGCACAAGGCGCCGACCTGGCGATCGGGCTGGTCGATCGCGGCGCATTGATGGCGCGATTGCCGCAGACCAGGCGGACGTGGATCGGGTTTCGCGATGAAGCGGTGTCGGGGGCGAATTTGTTTGCCCTGGGATCGCCCAAGGCGGCGCGCGCGGTGCGACTGTGGCGCGAGATCGAGCAGGATCGCAAGCAGGGGTGGAAATTGCTGGCGATGCTCGGGATTCCCGGATTGATGGGGCTGGCGCGGCTGTGGAGCCTCGACAAAGTGGTGCGCAAGATCGGGCGCAAGCTCGGGCTGTCGATCCGCGCGATCCGGCTCAATGATCCGCTGTCGGCGGTCGATGTCGACAAGCCCGCAGACCTGGCACTGGTCGAACAGATAGTGGCGGGGAAAGCATGACCGAGCGCACGTTTCAGGATTTGGCGATTTACGACATGGACCGGACGGTCACGCGGCACGCGACCTACACCCCGTTCCTGCTGCACTGCGCGGCGAAGCGGGCGCCGTGGCGGTTGCTGGCGGTGCCGTTGGTGGCAGCATCGATGCTGCTTTACGTCGCCAAAGTGATCGACCGGGGGCGGCTGAAGGAAATCAATCACCGGCTGCTGCTGGGACGCGAAATCCATCCTGCGGCGCTCGGGCCGTTGGTTGAATCCTTTGCCGAGGCGACGCTGCGCAATAACGTCCGCCCCGGTGCGCGGGCGGCGATTGCGCGCGACAAGGCTGAAGGGCGGCGGGTGGTGATGGCGACCGCGAGCTACCGCTTCTATGCGCGCGGGATCGCCGAGGCACTCGGGTTCGACGACACGATCGGGACCGACACGATCCTCGGCATCGACGAGCGGGTCCACGCCAAGATCGACGGGCAGAATTGCTACGGGCCGGAGAAATTGCGGATGATCGAAGCATGGCTCAAGCGCGAGGCAATCGCGCCCGGCAAGGTGCGCTTCTATTCCGACCATGCCAGCGATGCGCCGGTGTTCGAATGGGCCGACGAGCCGGTGGCGGTCAATCCGCATGCCCGGTTGGCGCGACTGGCGATCGAGCGCGGCTGGCCAATCGAGGACTGGAATCACGCCCCGCCGATGGTATGATCGCGGCATGACGACGATTGACGAAGCGCTGGATTTCGATCGGATTGCCGCCGCGCCGGTGACTCAGGCGCCTTATCCGCATGCCATCATCAACGACAGCATCCTGCCCGCAGCGGCAAAGGCGCTGGCCGGCGCGCTGCCGTCGGTGACCGAGCATGGCAGCCTGCGGTTTAATGAGATCGATCGCTCGCCTGAGCTCGATGCGCTGATCGCCGAACTCGAATCCGACCGTTTCCGCGCGCTGATGGAAGCCAAGTTCGATATCGATTTGTCGGGCCTGACGATCTTCCACACCTATCGCGGGATGATGCGCAAGCAGGACGGGGTGATCCACACCGATACCCCGGCCAAGACACTGACCATCCTGCTCTACCTCAACCCGCCCGAGGGCGAGGAGAAAGTGCCGCTGCGGCTACTCAATTCATCGAGCGACCTCGACGATTATTTCGCCGAAGTGCCGTCGTCGATGGGCACGATGTTGCTGTTCAAGGTGACCGACAATTGTTGGCACGGGCACAAATCGATGGTCGGCCCCCGCCACTCGCTCCAGCTCAATTATCTGAGCGGGATCGAGATGCAGGGACACGAACGGCTGCGGCGGCGGTTCGCCAAGCTGAAGCGGACTCTGCTCGGCGCGAAGGGCTAGATTGCGTTTAGCGCGGCGTTGAAGTCGGCGATGAGGTCTTCGGCTTTCTCGACCCCGATCGAAATTCGAACGAGATTGTCGCTGATCCCGAGCGCGGCGCGGCGTTCGTCGGGAACCGAGAGGTGGGTCATCGCTGCGGGGGCGCTGGCGAGCGTTTCGGTGCCGCCGAGGCTGACCGCGAGCTTGGCGATCTTGAGCGCATCGAGGAAGGCGAACGCCTCGCGCTCGCCGCCCTTCAAATAGAGCGAGAAGGTCGACCCGGCGCCGAGGCAATGGCGGTCGTAAATGTCCTTCTGGCGCGATCCGGCCTCGAGGAAGCCGAGGTAGCCGACGGTTTCGACCTTGGGATGGTCCTTGAAGAATTCGCAGACTTTGGTGGCATTGTCGCCAGCACGGCTCATGCGCAATTCGAGCGTTTCGAGGCTGCGCATCAGCATCCACGCGGTGTTGCTGTCGATGATCCCGCCCATCGTGTTGCGGATGCTACGGACCTTGTCGAGCAAGGCCTTGGACCCGGTCAGCCCGCCGGCGACAAGATCGCTGTGTCCACCGGCATATTTGGTCAGGCTGTAGACCGAGATGTCGGCGCCCTGGTCCTGCGGCCGGGCCCACAATGGCCCGAGGAAGGTGTTGTCGATCGCGATCGGCGGCAGTTCGCCGGCATCGAACGCGGCGGCGCGCGAGGCGACGACGGCTTCGACATCGACCAAGGCGTTGGTCGGGTTGGCGGGGCTTTCGAGGTAGAT
>JBKJUB010000101.1:0-14794 GCA_046590765.1 Sphingomicrobium sp.
CAAGCCAGCCGAAAGGTTGGTCGTGCCCGAATTGGCGAAGGTTTCCAGATTTAGAAAGGTCGTCGGCCCGGTGGTGTTGAGTGTGCCCGCATTGCTCAGCGAGTCGGTTCCATAACCAAAATCACTGGTGCCAGCGGTGTTAAACGTTGCGCCGCTGGCAACGGTGAACGTGTCGTTACCCGTCGTACCGTTGAAGGTTCCGGTGACGACCGCGCCGCTGGCGAGAGTAGTTACCGAAGACGAGCCATTATTGTCGATTGCGGCTTGGCCGGAAGCGGCAGTCACGGTGCCGTTGACGGTGGTGGTCGCAACGCCGGAAGCGTTGTTGATGATCACGGTGCCGCCGTTGCCGGTAACAGTATTACCGCTATTGACGTTGACTGTGCCCGCGCCGCATGCGTCGGCGTTGATGCCGCCGCTAACGTTGCCGGTGACGTTGATCGTGCTGGTGCCGCACGTGCCTGCGCCGGCGATGGTCGACGTACGCACGGCGATCGCACCGGTACCGAGCGCGGAGACCGCCCCGGTGTTGACGATCAACACACCATTGTTGCCCGTGGCCGAAATGCCGGTCGAGTTGGTGCCGCTCACGTTTGTCGTGGTGCCGTTAATAGTATTGCTGCCACCGACTGAAGTTGCGGCGATGCCGTAAACTCCAGTGCCGGTGGCGCTGACGGTCCCGCCATTGACTTGCAGGGCGCCACCATTGCTGGTTGCGTAAATGCCATAGGCATTGGTTCCACTGACCGTGGTCGACGTTCCCACGGTAAAGTTGGTCGCGCCGGTCGAAGCGGTTTGGACGCCAATGGCGTTGGTGCCGGTGACCGAAACTGTCCCCGTCGACGCAAGAAGCGAGCCACCGGTGGCCGATGCGTTAATACCGATTCCGTTGAACGAGTTGACGGTCGTACTGCCCGAGGTCAGCAACACGGGGCCCCCAGTCGACAATGCAAGAACGCCAGTCGTCCCGCCAGCCACGGTAGTAGCGTTGGCAACAACCGTACCGCTTCTGAGCACAAGCGTCCCATTGGCAGTCGCAAAAACACCAACGCCATTGTCAGCCGTGACCGTGGTTGTGCCGGCAGTGGTGATGTTCGACCCATTGTCGGAAATCGTCACCAAACCGCGCGACCCAGCGCCCGTGGCGGTAATGACATTGCTGTCCGCACTGACGGCCGCTCCGCGAACATAGGTGTTCAGAGTCCCGGCGCCGGTGGTGTTCGTCGTCCCGGTCGAAGAATATGTCGCGACCGCGCCGGTGATCTGCTCATAGACTGCAGAAGCGCCGTTATTGGTGTTGATCGTGCCGGCCTGCGTTACCGTGGCGGCAGTCCCACTTGTAATCTGGACACCTTGTGCAACCGGCGTGAACGTGGCGGTATCGCTATAGGTCCCGTTCGCGGTGACGGTACCGTCGGTGCAATTATACGTGTCGGGCGACGGAACGGTGTTGTTGGTGCAGACTGATTGGGCGGCGGCCGGCGTGCTGCCAATCATGGCTAGGGTGGCGCCAACGCCAAATGTCGCGCTGGCCAGCAGCGCAATGCGGTTCGAGGCTTTCAATTGATTACTCCCTATTCAGACGCAGCCGAGTGGCCGGCGACATCAATCAACGACACTCAGGCTAACGACAGTTAGATGCGACAGTTCCGGGCCGAAAATGCTTTCTCCCAAACTGTTGCAACTATGTCGCTGTTGGGTCTCGAATCGGGACTAACTGCATCCATATTGGAGAGGCCATCGCCTGAGATAACACGCTTGTGGCCCACGAAACGACTTGGACCGCCTTTGGGATCAGTCGAGTTGTTCGGTCGCTGCGACGCCGTAGATGTCGCCCTGCGCAATCCACCCGCTTCGCGGTCCGACGGTGAACTTGCACCAAGCGCCGTCGCATTGCTCGATCCGCCCGACCACGCCGGGCTCGGCGAGATAAGCGACCCGGCTGACGTCGGTCGCTTTCTCGTGAATCGCGCGCGGCGGGCCCGGCTTGACCAGCGCCGTGCGCCGATCGCTCAGCAACGTCACCAGCATCCACCCGCGCACCCCGTCGGGATCCTCGATCAGCCGCCAGTTGGAGTATAGCTTGACCACCCGCACTGGCAGGTCGCGGCGCTGGTATAGCCAGGTACCAGGATAATTGCGCCCCGGCCCGGTGCGGATCATCGCCTGGCCGCTGGCGATCGACGCCCAGTATGGCGGCGTCTTGTCCTGCGCGGCGGCCGGAACCGCAGCGCACAGCAAGCCAATGACCAGCAGCCGCCGCATCATGCCCCGGTCAGGATCCGGTCGACCAATTGCTTGACCGTCGGGACGAACCCGTTCGAGTAAAACGGGTCCTGCTTGAAGCGGAAGGCGGCATGCCCGGCGAACATCAGGTTGTCGTCGACCGGCCCGCCGTGGGCGATGTCCTGCAAAGTCTTCTGGATGCAGAAGCTGCGCGGATCGGCCAGACGTCCGGTCGAATTCTTCTCATTCTCCGCCCAGCTCGAAAAAGCGCAGTGGCTAAGACAGCCCATGCATTCGGACTGGTCGCGGCGAATGATCTTCTCGTCCTCGGGCGTGACGAAAACCAACGTATCGTCGGGGGTCTTGAGCGCATTGGTGAAGCCGGCGCCAAACCATTCGCGGGCATGCTGCAAATCGCCCTTGGTGACCCAGTAATTCTTCTTGGTGCCAATGCCGACATCAAGCTCGAACGCATGATCGCCGATGGCTTCCTTGGTAAACGCGATCTGGCGCTGCGAACGTGCCTCGAGCCAGCGCAGGAAGGTCGTTCGCACCGCCGATGAATAGAAACCCGTCGGCGAGAATTTGTGGAGCAGGATGTCGCCATCGTCGAGCGTCATCAGCCGCGCCTTCCACTCGGGCGGGATCGGGCTTTCCTGGGTCAGCAGCGGGCGAGTACCGAACTGGAACGCGATCTGCCCGAGCTCGGGATTGTCGATCCAATTGTCCCATTCGTCGAGCTGCCACACCCCGCCGGCCATGACGATTGGCAAGCTGTCGGGGATGCCGCCGTCGCGCATCACGTCGCGCAATTCCTTGACCCGCGGATAGGGATCCTGCGGTTTGCGCGGATCCTCGGCGTTGGACAGGCCATTGTGCCCGCCGGCCAGCCACGGATCCTCGTAAACCACCGCGCCGAGCCATTCGGCAGTCTTTGAATAGGCCCGCTTCCACAAGGCACGGAACGCCCGGCCCGAGCTGATGATCGGCAAGTAATGGACCTGATGGTGCGCCGCGATCTCAGACAATTTATATGGCATCCCGGCGCCGCAGGTCACACCGGCGACCTTGCCGCGTGTGCGCTCCAGCAGGCCGTTGAGGATTGGCTGCGCGCCGCCCATTTCCCACAGCACGTTGACGTTGATCGCCCCACGCCCGTCGGCAATTTCATACGCCCGATCGATTTGCGCCACCGCGCCTTCGATACCGTAATGGATCAGCTCTTCCTGCCGCTCCTTGCGAGTCAGCTTGTGATAAACCTGGGGAATGATCCGTCCCTCGGCATCGAAGCTGTCAGCATTGACCGCCGAGACGGTGCCGATTCCGCCAGCCGCCGCCCACGCACCTGAACTGGCATGGTTGGTGGCGGATACGCCCTTGCCGCCTTCGACCAGCGGCCATACTTCGCGGCCGCCGTACTGGATCGGCTTCAAGCCCTTGAACAATCTCGTCACTCCTAAACCTTGGCCGCCCTATAGCCCTGCCACCACTCCAATGCGAGCGGGTTAGGCGAGGACATAGTCCAGCCCGATATCA
Source organism: Sphingomicrobium sp. (assembly GCA_046590765.1). Classification (GTDB taxonomy): domain Bacteria; phylum Pseudomonadota; class Alphaproteobacteria; order Sphingomonadales; family Sphingomonadaceae; genus Sphingomicrobium. Next base: position 3,763 of record JBKJUB010000101.1, read on the forward strand.
ACTGCCGGTGCCGACTGGGTGATCCGCCCGACCGAAATATAATCGATCCCGGTCTCGGCGATCCCACGGATCGTATCGAGCCTGACCCCGCCCGACGCCTCCAACGGCACCCGTCCGGCGACCAAGGCGACCGCCTCGCGCAATTGGTCGTTGGTCATATTGTCGAGCAACAAGCGGTCGGCACCCGCGCCCAGCGCCGGCTCGATCTGCGCGATCCGGTCGACCTCGACCTGGACCTGAAGCCCGGTGTTGGCGGCGACCGCAGCGCGCACCGCGGCTTCGACCGATCCCGCTACCCCGACATGATTATCCTTGATCAGCAGCCCGTCATCCATTCGCATCCGGTGGTTCTCGGCGCCGCCCATCCGCGCCGCATATTTTTCGAGCAGGCGAAGCCCGGGAATGGTCTTGCGGGTATCGAGCAAGGTCGCGCCGGTGCCCACAATCGCGTCGACATAAATGCTCGTCAGAGTCGCGATTCCCGACAGATGCTGGAGCGTATTGAGCGCCGAGCGCTCGGCGGCGAGCATCGCGCGAGCATTGCCCTGCAGCTTGAGTAGCACCGTCCCCGCCTCGACCCGGTCGCCATCCTCGACATTGCTGGTGATCCGCACTTCGCGATCAAGCGATTTGAAGAACGCGATCGCGATATCGAGTCCGGCGACGCTGATCGGCTCGCGGCAGTTCATCGTCGCGGTGAAGCGCGCGTCGGGAGCGATCGTTGCCCTGCTGGTGACATCCCCGCCCGATCCCATATCCTCGGCCAGCACGCGGCGGACGAATTCGTTCAAGTCGAAGTGCGTCAGGCTGGTCTGGTCGTCGATCGGGTCGGGCGTCACTGGCGTCAATTTCCTTGGGTAGCGAATAGGCGTCGCCCTAGTCTTCCCCTGGGGGACGGGCAAGGTCAGGCGCTCGGCGCGGGCTCGACTTTTTCACCGCTCGAAAGCCGCCATTCGTCGCCGTGGCGCTCAAAGAACTGGCTGTCGCCCGACTGGAATTCGGTGCCGTTCCAGCGCTGGATCGTCACCCGGATGCCATGCCCGTCGATCTCGATCCGGTTGAAGCTTTGCCCATCGCCGCGCACCCGGGTCGAGGTCGCGGTGCCGGCCTGGATTACCAGCGCCCTGCCGGCCCCCTTGGCCAGCGCCGATGCATCGTTGACCGAGGCGCGATGATTATGCCCGGCAAGCAGCAAGTCGACCCCGGCCTCGGCGATCGCGGTCAACGCGTCGTCCTGGTCTTCGATCAGGTGCCCAAGCTCAGGCCCGTCGCCGATTGGCAGCGCGAACAACGGATGATGCGTGACCAGGATTCGCGGCTGGTGGACATCGGTTTCGTCGAATACCTCGCGGATATAATCCATCTGTTCATGACTGACATGGCCGTTTTTGAAGGTCAGGGATCGCGCGGTGTTGATCCCCAGCACTGCGGCGCCGTCGATCTGGAGGAACGGGCACAAGGTGTCGTCGATGAATTTCTTGTAGCGGGTGAGCGGCGAGAGGAAGCGGCGGAGCACGTCGTATAACGGAACGTCGTGATTGCCCGGCACCGCCAGCACTTCATGCCCCGCCGCGCGGACCCGCTCGATAAACTCGGCGGCTTGCTTGAATTGGTCGGTATGCGCGCGCTGGGTAAAGTCGCCCGAGATCACGACCAGCTCGGCCTGTTCGTGATCGAGGCGTTGTTCGACCGCAGTGACGATCGTCGGGTCATGCGCGCCGAAATGAAGGTCGGAGAGGTGGATTATCTTGGGCATGAAACTCGTAACGCCGCCGCCGCCAATCGGTTCACCTTGCGCCGACCATGCCAGCGTTTATGCCTGTCGAGATGGACCGGACCACAGCCAATAGCGGAACCCGCGCTGTCGATCAGCGGCTGGCGTTCGATGTCGCGGCGCTCGAGGAATGGATGACAGCCAACGTCCGGGCGTTCGCTGGTCCACTAAAAATCAGCCAGTTCAAGGGCGGGCAGTCCAACCCGACCTATCGCCTCGACACTCCGGCCCGCTCCTACGTCCTGCGCCGCAAGCCCCCCGGCCCGCTGCTCCCCGGCGCGCATGCCGTCGAGCGCGAGGCGCGGGTCATGGCGGCGCTTGGACCGACCGGCTTTCCAGTGCCCCACATCCACGGCCTGTGCGATGACGCCAGCGTCATCGGCACCGCTTTCTTCGTCATGGACATGGTCGAGGGACGGATCGTCTGGGATCCGACCTTCCCCGGACTCACCCCGGCTGAGCGCGCTGCGCATTTCGACGCGATGAACGCCACCATTGCCGCGCTTCATTCCGTCGACCCCGCAGCAATCGGTCTCGGCGATTACGGCAGACCGTCGAACTTCGTCGAACGCCAGGTGGCGCGCTGGTCGAAGCAATATGAAGGCGATGTCGAGGCCGGCCGGGTGCCCGCGATGGACCGGCTGGTCGAGTGGCTGCGCGCCAACCTGCCCCCCGACAGCGACAACGCGCGCATCGTCCACGGCGACTTTCGCTGCGACAACATGATTTTCGCCGCCAAGGATCCGCGCGTGATCGCGGTGCTCGACTGGGAATTGTCGACGCTCGGCGATCCCGCCGCCGACTTCGTCTACCATTTGATGATGTACCGCATGCCGGCGGGGATGTTCACCGGGCTCGCGGGACTCGACTTTGCCGCCCTCGGCATTCCGTCCGAGGCCGAATATATCGCCGCTTACTGCGCACGAACCGGCCGCAAGTCGCTGCCCCACATCGATTATCTGATGGCGTTCGTGATGTTCCGGCTGGCCGCGATCACGCACGGCATCCGCGGGCGGTTAGCGCGCGGCAACGCCTCTTCGGATCACGCTGCCGCCACGGCTGCGCTGACCGAACCGCTCGCCAACCTGGCATGGAGCGTGGCCGCAACCGCCCGGCTCTAGCCAGCCCCACACTGTCGCATCGCGGCACACATCTCCTCCGCGCCCTCGCCTTTTGGCTTATCCGAAGTTAAGCGCTTGGAGCATAACGACTCGATAACCATATTTGTTGGAGCGGTCGGCGGGGTGGACAAGCCATTGAAGTGGCCGAAGGCGGAAGCTCGCGTCAGCGCGGGCCTGCCGACGTTCGCCTCGATCCGCAAGGATCTGGCGCAGGTCCCGCTTGCCCGTCGCATCGCGACCCTGCTGTTCATCGTCGTCGCCATCTTAATCGCACGCTACAGCTGGCAGACACCGATCGAGATCGAGCGCGGTGGCCAAACCGCCAACTGGACCATCCCGCTGGCGACCGACGCGGAACGCGCGTTATATGACCTTCGAGCTCGCATGGCGGGTCTGGCGCACCCCGTTGCGCAGGATAATCGTGTCGTCGTCATCGCCTATACACCTGACACGCAGATGGCGACCGGTAAGCGCTCCCCGCTCGATCGCACCATCCTGGCCAAGACGCTCACGGCGCTCGACGGCATGGGCGCACGGTCGATCGGCATCGATATGCTGTTCGATCAGTCGCAACCCGACGACGAGGCGCTGATCGCGGCGCTGCACAACATGAAGACGCGGGTCTATCTCGGCTACGCAACCAACGCCTTCAATCCCGACCAGATGGAGGTTTGGCAACAGGAATTCCTCGACCAGTTCATCAAGCGGATCGACAATCCCAATGTCCATCGCGCGTCGGTCCATCTCGAGGCTGACGATGATGGTGTTATCCGGTCGTGGCCAGACCAGCCGCGGTCGCTGCCCGCCTTGATGCCGGTCGCGCTTAGAGATCGGCCCGCGGCCCGTAATTATCGCGGCAGCATCGACTTCCAATTCCCGCATGATGCGCTTGGCGGCGATATCCGCGACGTGTTCAAGATCCTGCCCATCGACACCTTCGGCTTTCCCGAGGCCGCAGTGCTGGTCACGCCGCAGATCAAAGGGCGATACGTGCTGATTGGCGGGGAACTGCCCGACGCCGACCAGTTCGAAACGCCAGCCACCAGGATCACTGGCGACACGACCGCCGGGATTCGGGTTCTCGCCGCGATCCTCACCCAAACGCTCGATGGGCGCTTCAAGGGAAAGGTCGGGAATATGGCATTATGGGTGCTGGCGGTGTTTGTCGTGCTGGCCGGTACCTTTACGTCGATGGTTGACGTCCGTCCGCTGATCGTGAGCCTCTTGATCCTCGGCCAGTTCGCCTTTTTCAGCGCCGCTCCATTTTTCTTTCAGTGGCGCGGGATCGATACCCAGGGCTTGCCCGCGTTCGGCTGGATTGCAGGTTGGCTACTCGCCTACATGGCGACCGAGGCGACGGTGAAGGCGATGGGGTCGGAACAGAGGCTTTTCGCCCAGTCGACGCTCGGCAAATATTTGCCCCCCGACATTGCGGCAATGATCCTCAAGGATCCGACCAAGCTGTCGCTGACCGGCGAGCGACTGTCGATTTTTACCTTGTTCACCGACATCCAGGGTTTCACCAGCCTGAGCCACGTCATCCCGGCCGAAAAGACCGCTTCGATCCTCAACGCTTACCTCGACGGGATGAGCGACATCGTGCTCAAGAATGGCGGCACGATCGACAAATTCGTCGGTGACGCGGTGGTCGCCTTCTGGGGAGCGCCGATCGCCCGCGACGACGATGGCGACCGAGCGCTGACCGCGGTGATCGAGATGCTCGCCTTCACTCAAGGGTTCGGGGCCGACGATGCGGACCGCGCAATGCTCGGAAAGACTCGCATCGGACTCCATTATGGCGAGTCGATTGTCGGCAATTTCGGCGGCGAGGGCCGCATCCAATATACCGCGCTGGGCGATGCGATGAACACTGCAGCGCGGCTTGAGGGGGCCAATAAATATCTCAAGAGCGCGGCGCTGGTCAGCGACGAAGCCCGCGCTCGATCCGAAACGCAGGATATTTTCCGCCCGATGGGACGGATTACCCTGTCAGGCCGATCGACCCCGATCGTCGTGTGGGAACCGTCCCCCGCGACCGATCCCGATCAGCGCGCGGAACTCACTCGTTTGTGGCGTCAATTCGAAGCTGGTGACAAGGAGGCTTTACATGCACTTGAAGCCATCGCAGCAAAGTATGATAATGATGTGGCTTTATCGATCTTCGCCAACCGACTCCGTCAGACGGGGCCGGGGGGGTCGTATATTTTAGGGGAGAAGTAAGATGAACAGGTTGATGATGGCCAGCTGCGGGATCGCGCTGGCAATGACGGCCGTTGCGGCCGAGGCGGCGGTGCTGGTGGTTCGCTCGTCCGGACCGTCGGCCAAGGCCTATCCGGCGGGTCGCGCGCTGGCTGAAAACCAGCCGATCCAGCTACGCAACAACGACGTGGTGATCCTGCTCGATTCGCGCGGCACCCGGACGCTTCGCGGGCCAGGCTCGTACAGCACCTCGGTCAGCAATGGCGGATCGACCTCGGCAGTCGCCGCGCTGTCGGGCCAGTCCAACGCCCGCCGAAGCCGGGTCGGGGCGGTCCGTGGCGGCCCCACGGGCGCAACCTCGGGTCGCAACGTGTGGCAGGCCGACATTGGCCGCTCGGGCAACGTGTGCATCGCCAACCCGGCCGATATCGGCCTCTATCGTGCCGAATCGAATACGGCAGGGCGCGTGACAGTCAAGGAATTGGGCAGCAACCGACTGGCGACGGTCGACTTCGCTGCGGGGCAGAAGAACGCCGCTTGGCCCGCCACCCTGCCCGTTGCTGCGGGAAGCCGCTATGAAGTGCGCGGCATGGGGTCAGCAGTCACGCTCAGCGCGCGCCCTATCGCCCCGGTGCCTGCAGGACTTGAGGGCCTCGCGCAAAGCCTGATCCGCAACGACTGCCAGGCGCAGCTCGACGTGCTGATCGACACCTTCGCGGGGCCGTCGGCAAGCTGATACCGGGCCGCGCCCCGGGGGGAGCGCGGCCCGTATCTTATTTGATCGGGAAACCGCGCCGCTTGAGCAAGGCGGTAACGTCCGGATCGCGCCCACGGAAGGCGCGATAAGCCTCGGCGCGATCGGTCTCGTTACCCGTCTGCAGCAGGATCGTACGGAAGCGGTCGGCCACCGTCCGGTCGAACGGATTGCCGGCTTCCTCAAACGCTGCCCAGGTGTCGGCGTCCATCGTTTCCGACCACAGATAGCTGTAATAGCCCGCCGAATAAGCGTCGGATGAGAACAGGTGCCCGAATTGCGGCAGCCGGTGGCGCATCACCATCTCGCGCGGCATACCGAGCTCAGTCAGGGCTTTCTTCTCGAACGCATCGGGATCGACCATCCCGCCAGGGTCCAGGTGCAGCTTCATATCGACCAGCGCCGACGACAAATATTCGACCGTCGCAAAGCCCTGGTTGAAGGTGTCCGATTTCTTGATCTTGTCGACCAACGCGGCGGGCATCGGCTTGCCGGTCTGGTAATGCAGCGCAAACTGCTCGAGCACCGGGCGGGTCAGCAGCCAATTCTCGTTCACCTGGCTGGGATATTCGACAAAATCGCGCTGCGACCCGCCCAGCGAGGGATAATTGACGTCGCTCAGCAGATAATGGATCGCATGGCCAAATTCGTGGAACATGGTCGATGCATCGTCGAGGCTGATCAGCACCGGCTTGCCGGCTTCGGGCTTGGTGAAATTATTATTGTTCGACGCCAGCACGATATCGTCGCCGAGCAACCGCGCGCGGCTGCGGTAAGTTGTCATCCACGCGCCCGAGCGCTTGCCCTCGCGGCTGTAGGTGTCGAGATAATATAGCCCAACCATTTTGCCGGTCTTGGCGTTGGTTACCTCGAACGTACGCACGTCCTTTTCGAACACCGGCACGATCCCGGTATTTTCCTTGAACTGCAGATCGTATAATTGGCCCGCCGCCCAGAACATGCCCTTGAGCAAATTTGACTGCTCGAAATAGGGTTTGATCTCGTCTTCGCTAAGGTCGTATTTCGCCTTGCGGACCTTCTCCATATAATAACGGTAATCCCACGGCTCGAAGGTCTTGATGCCGTCACGCGATGCCAGCGGCTTCATGTCCGCGACTTCTTCATTCACGCGCTTCACCGCCGATGGCCACACGCGCATCATCAGGTCCATTGCCCGCTGCGGGGTCTTGGCCATCGTGTCCTGCATCCGCCAATGGGCGTGACTCTGATAGCCAAGCAGCCGCGCGCGGTCGGCGCGAAGCTTGACGATCTTGGTGATCGTCGCATTGGTGTCGTTGGCGTTCTTATTGTCGCCGCGATTGACGAACGCTTGCCACACTTTCTGGCGGAAATTGCGATTGCTGCCGAAGGTCAGCACCGGGTCGACCGCCGAGCGCGTATTGCGCACCGCATAGCTCCCCGCGCCGAGGCCCTTGGCCTTGGCTACTGCGGCGGCGGCATCCTTCACGTCCTGCGGAACCCCGGCCATGTCGGCCGCGCTGGCGGCGGTAAAGGTGCCTTCGTCGGCCAGCAGCTTGGAGTTGAATTCCGAAAATTGCGACGACAGATCCTGGTTGAGCTGGGTGAGTTGGGCCTTGCCCGCCGGATCGAGCTTGGCCCCGCTGTGAACCATCCCGTCATAGGTCCTGGTCAGCACGCGCAATTGCTTGGCATCGAGGCCCAATTGCGTGCGCTCGTTGTAGAGCGTCTCGACCCGCTGGAACAGCTTGGGGTCGAGCGTGATTTCATCGAACGCGGCCGATAGTTTGGGCGACCAGGCCTTGTCGATCGCCTGATAGGCGGGGGTCGACAGATTGTCGGTCATCACGCCGAGGATCGACAGCACGCGGTTCAATCGTTGCCCGGCGCGCTCGCCCGCCTCGATCGTGTTGGCGAAGGTTGGCGCGTCGGGATTGTCGGCGATGACGCGATATTCGCGGGCTTGCTCGTGGATCCCGAACTGGATCGCCTGGTCGAACAACTCGGGCCGCACCTGCGTCCACGGCGGCACCCCGCCATACGCGCCGGTCCAGTCGGCGAGCAGGATGTTGTCGGGCACTGGGACTGCGACCGCGACAGGCGCCGCTTCCGGCCCCATCGCTTCGCGCGACTGATCGATGGTCGAGGAAATGCCGTCGATCATCCTATCCGCCGACATGCAGCCACCAAGCGTCAGCGCGGCAACGCCGCCCAGCAAAATATTCTTCATCAACTGCTCCCAGGGAAATGGTTCTTGCGGACGCTATACCGACGCGGCTGAACCGATGGCAACGACAGGTTCGACCAATGGCCGAAGCGCTCGACCAGGGATCAGACAAGCAAGTCGCCCGCGAGCAACAGCAATAATTTGGTATCGATCGCCAGACCCGCCGCGCGCTTCGCCGCGATGAAGGCTGCGATATCGCCCGGCGCGACTAGGTGGACGTCGATGTCGTCCTCGGTCTTGGTCCCGCCAGGCCGCACGCCATGCGCTCGCACCAACGTATATCCTTCCGCGACCATCCCCGGCGAACTGAAATACTCGCCGAGCCGTTCGATGCGGTTCGCGACAAAGCCGGTTTCTTCCTCCAGCTCCTTCAGCGCGGTCGCTTCGATCCCCAAACCATCATCGTCATCGCCGACCAGTCCGGCGGGAAGCTCGATGCAGCGGCGGTTGCCGAGCGGCACCCGCGTCTGCTCGACCAATATGTATTTGCCGTCGTGGACCGCGACGATCACTACTGCCGTCATCCCGCCGACTCGTTCGACAAATTCCCAATTGCCATCGGTCACCAGCCGGAGATACTTCCCCGCCCAACGCGTGACCTTGTCGGCCACCTACAGCTCGATCAATTTGTCGGGGATTTCGTTGACGTCCGCACCATCCTTGGGAAAGTGCTCGGCCAGCACTGCGCCAATCAACGCGACCGCAGCCGCAATGCCGTCGGCTGGCCTGCCCGCCTTCACGCCGGTCAGCAGCGCGACCATCGCCTCGCCCCAGGTTTCGGGCGTGGTCACGGCGGTGATCGCATCGTCGCCGATGATTTCGGCCCGATGCTCGCCCATCGACAAATAGATCAGCACCCCGGTACGCCCGACCGTGCGCCGTTCGGCCGCGGCCTTGAACAGCATCACCGCGCGGCGCCGCACCCGCCGCGTCTTGGTCGCACCCGGGGTCAGTGCAAGCCGCAGCGGCATATGGCGCATCACGAACAAGGCGATCAAAAAGGACAGCAAGCCGAAGCCGAGCAGCAACAGCAATGCATCCTGGAGCGTTGGCGCGGCGGTCCAGCCCATCAGCCAAACCCAATATTCTTCCAACTTGCCGGGCCACGCCGCGAACACCGCCAGTACCAGGAATAATATGGCGACTGCATAATGCAGCCCGACGTCATGATAGCTGTCCGACCGGTCGGCCGTCATCGCAATGACTTCGCCGTCGGACCCGCTTTCGGCTGCAGCAATCGCCGCACTGACCTTGGCATGATCGGCTTCGTTCATCGGCGCCATTACCAGCTTCCCCCCGCACCGCCGCCACCCGACCAGCCACCGCCGCCCGAAAACCCACCGCCGCCGCCGCCGAAACCGCCGCCGCCGCCGCCGCCAAAGCCACCAAACCCGCCGCCGCCACGCGATCCGCGGCTGATCGCATCAAGGCCCCACAGAACAACCAGTGGATCAATTCCACCGCGCGATCGGCCGCTGCGGTATCGCCGCCCGCCGCCGCCGGAACGGCTGAGCCCGCCAATGATCATGAAAAAGATGATCATGATCATTACGACCGGGATCGCACCCGCGCCGCTTCGGTTGCTCCGTTTCTCCGCTGTGCCGGCCGCTTGCGCCTGCCGCGCCGCTTCCTCTGGGGTAAGCTTCATCACCTCGATTACGCGGTCGGCACCGGCGATGATCCCGCCGCCCATGTCACCCGCCTTGAACCGGGGCAGGATTGCTTCGCGAACGATCCGCCCGGTCACCGAATCCGTCAGATAGGCGCCTGCGCCATAGCCGGTCGTGATCCACACTTTGCGCTCGGTCGGCGCAACGACCATCAATGCGCCATCATCGCGTTTCTCGTCGCCCAGTTTCCAGTTACGGAACAGCAGCAATGAATAATCGGCAATGTCCCGCCCTTCCAGGCTGCGCACCGTGGCGACGACAAACTGTCGTCCCGACTGCGCGTCGAGCGCCGACAATTTACTGTCGAGATCGACCCTCTGTTCAGGGCGCAGCAAATTAGCCTGGTCGACCACCCGCCCGGTCAATGGCGGAAAGCTCTGTGCGGCGGCTGGCCCGGCGACCATGACCGACGCCAACAGCGCCAGCCACACCGCCGCCATGATCCGGACGATCATTTACTTGGCTTCGAAATCGACCTTGGGCGCGTCCTGGGCGGTCTTCGAAGCGGCGAACGGCACCTTGGGCTTGGCGCCGTAAAACACCTTCGCGCCAATCGCGTCGGGGAAGGTGCGAATGCGGACGTTATACGCCTGCACCGCGCTATTATAATCACCGCGCGACGCGCGGATGCGGTTTTCCGTTCCTTCCAACTGGTCCTGCAGTCCCTGGAAATTCTTCAGACTGGCAACCTCGGGATAGCGTTCCTGGACCATCGGCCCCATCAACGGGCGAACCGCGACCCCGACCTGCGATTGCGCCTGGTCGAACGCCGCGACCTTGGCCGGATCACTGAGGTCGGCCGGACTGAGCACGGTCTGCGTGGCGCGGGCGCGCGCTTCGCTGATCCCGATCAGAACCGTACTTTCCTGCTTGGCGGCGGCCTTCACCGTTTCGACCAGATTGCCGATCAAATCGCTGCGCCGTTGATAGTCCGCCTGCAGATCGGCGAACTTGGCATTGACGTTCTCCTCGGCGGTCGGGACCGAGTTCAGGCCGCACCCGGCCAGGCTGACGGCGGCGAGCGGCGCGAGCAAGGCGGCGCGAAGATGGTTGGCGGTCATTGCTTAATCCCCTGTTGGAAACGTAACGTGGCAGTGAAGTAGAAACTGCGCGGGGCGGTTTCAATGACTTTGGGGGGCAATCGTCATGCTCAGTGAATTCAAGAGCTTTATCATGAAGGGCAATGTGCTTGATCTGGCGGTCGCGGTGATCATCGGCGCGGCGTTCGCCAAGATCGTCGCCAGCCTGACCGACGACATCATCATGCCGATCATCGGCTCGATCTTCGGCGGGCTCGATTTTTCGAGC
>JBKJUB010000158.1:0-14153 GCA_046590765.1 Sphingomicrobium sp.
CTTTTGCAGCGCCATGTTGATGGCTATGAGCGCCGACAGGAGAGATGGCCGAGTGGTTTAAGGCAGCGGTCTTGAAAACCGCCGTGGGTGCAAGCTCACCGTGGGTTCGAATCCCACCCTCTCCGCCAACCCCAACCTCCCCCGCCAGTCGAACCGTTGGTCGATTGGTCGATGCGCAGTGGAAACGAACCGCCCCGCAGCGTAACTGTGTTATTCAAGCAACACAGGGAGTGATCATGGCGCGGCGCGACTATCTGGTTTCGGTGGCATTGCTGGCGATCGCGGTGGCCAGCCCCCTCGCCGCCCAGGCCCCGGCGCGTGCGACCAGTTACGAGGCCGCTTTCTTCGCCCCGTTCGCACCGCGCAATGCGCTCGACATCGCCCAGCGCGTGCCCGGCTTTGCGATCGACGGCGGCAATAACGACCTCCGCGGATTCAGCGGCGCGGCGGGCAATGTGGTGTTCAACGGCGCGCGCCCATCGTCCAAGGCGGAATCGATCACGACGATCCTCGAGCGGATCCCGGCGAGCCGGGTACTACGGGTCGAGCTTGGGCCGGGCGATCTCTACGGGTCGGACTATTCGGGCAAGAGCCAAGTACTCAACGTCATCTTGTCGGACGATTCGGGGATTGATGGGACAGTCACGGCCAGCCTGACCCGGCGGTGGACCGGCCAAATCGTCCCCAATTTGAGCGCATCAGCCCTGATCAAGCGCCGGCAATCGAGCCTGAGCCTGTCGGCCGGGACCGAGAACCAGGACTTTACCGACGAAGGCACCGACCGGATCACCGACCCGGTAACTGGCGAGTTGTTCGAGAAGCGGCGCAAGTTGAACCATTACCGACCGCGCAGCCCCTATTTGTCCGCCGCCTACGCGCTCGAACAGGCGCCCGACAAGGCGCTCCACCTCAATGCGCGGTTCCAGCAGTTCAGCGAAGATTTCGACCAGGTCAATCGTGTCTATCCCGCAGGCGACCCGGCGCGCAACGACCGCTTGTACCTGACCGCCCAATCGCCGGGCTATGAGATTGGTGGCGACATCAGCCGGCCGCTCGGCGGCGGCGCGATCAAGCTGGTCGCACTGGTCAATCGCCGCAAGCGAACCAACCTCGACACTGTCGAAGTGCGCGACAATGGCGCAACAGTCGGCGGGTTCGAGCAAGGCTCGCTGTCGCAGCGCAACGAGACCGTCGCGCGGCTGAACTGGACCCGCGCCTACCTCGGCGGATTCTCGGTTGAAACCGGGGCGGAGTTTGCGCTCAACACACTCGACTACCACAATGACCTCTTCATCCTCGGCCCCGGCGGGATCAAAGACCGGTTCGACCTGCCGATCGACAATGCGACCGTCAGCGAGCGGCGCGTCGAAGTCTATGTAAAGGCGGGTCGGCAATTGTCGAAGGCGCTGCGGCTCGATGCCGGGGTCAATTATGAGCTGTCGGCGCTCAAGGTGCGTGGTGACACCAAGGCCGACCGGTCACTGAGATTCCTCAAGCCGAGCGTGACGTTCGACTGGAAGCCAAGCGGCGGATGGCATTCGCAATTGACGGTCAGCCGAACAGTCGCGCAGCTCGACTTCTTTGACTTCATCAGCGCCGCCGAATTGAGCAACGACCGGGTCAATGGCGGCAACGCCAACCTCCTGCCGCAGCGCGCTTGGGAAGTGCGGGCGAGCCTCGACCATCCGTTATTCAAGACCGGGCTGATCAAGCTCGACGCCGGTTATGACCGGATCGACCTGCTGCAAGACCGAATCCTGACCGACGACGGGTTCGACGCGCCGGGCAATATCGGCACCGGCACGCGCGGATTTGTGGCACTGGCGATCGACGCCCCGCTCGACCGCTTCGGGATAAAGGGCGGGCGGCTCAAGCTCAACGGGCAGCTCCAGCGGACGCGGGTCGACGACCCGATCTCGGGCAAAACCCGCAACTTCACCGGTTTCTATCCCGAATGGCAGTGGAGCGCCGAATTTCGCCGCGACATCGGCAAATTCGCTTACGGGTTCGACCTTGCCGATCGAGCGCGCTTCTCCTTCTTCCGGTCGAACGAGATCGATACGCCGTACAATGGCGGCATCTTCGGCAATGCGTTCGTCGAATATCGCCCGAGCGCGCGAACCACGGCGACATTCCAAGTCAACAATCTGTTCAACACGCGGGGCTTGCGAAGCCGAGAATTCACCTTTCCTAACCGGTCATTTCCCGGCCCGTCGCTGAACGAGTCTCGCGAGCGCAATTCGCACGTCAGCGTCACGCTTGCGCTGAAGCGCAGTTTCGGCGGATCGGGCAAGCCGACAAACGGCAGCGGGGGTGGCGCCAGCTAGCCGACCCCGCTAAGGAACCCGCCAAATTCACCTGATATTTCGCGGAGACTAAATGTGGGCGAGCCCGTCATCCAGCCGTTCGATTGGGAAGATGCCCTGGGGATCGACGACCAGCTCGACGAAGCCGAGCGGATGGTCCGCGATACCGCCGAGGCGTATGCGCAAGACAAGCTCCAGCCGCGGGTGACCAAAGCCTATCTCAACGAGGATTTCGACCGCGAGATCTTGCGGGAGATGGGGAGCCTCGGGCTGATCGGCGCGACCATTCCGGAAGAATATGGCGGCGCCGGGCTTGGCTATGTGTCTTACGGGCTGATCGCGCGCGCGGTCGAGCGGGTCGACAGTGGCTATCGCTCGGCCATGTCGGTCCAGTCGAGCCTCGTGATGTACCCGATCTTCGCTTACGGATCCGAAGCGCAGAAGATGAAATATCTGCCGGGCCTTGCCAAAGGTGAGCTGGTCGGCTGCTTCGGGCTGACCGAGCCTGACGCCGGATCGGATCCGGGCGGGATGCGCACCCGGGCGAAGAAGACCGCGACCGGCTACACCATCTCCGGCGCAAAAATGTGGATCACCAATTCGCCGATCGCCGACGTGTTCGTGGTGTGGGCCAAGAGCGAAGCGCATGGCGACAAGATCCGCGGGTTCGTGCTCGAAAAGGGTATGAAGGGGCTATCCGCGCCAAAGATTGGCGAGAAATTATCGCTGCGCGCGTCGATCACCGGTGAGATCGTGATGGACGAGGTCGAGGTCGGCGAGGAATCATTGCTGCCCAATGTCGAGGGACTGAAGGGCCCGTTCGGCTGCCTCAACCGTGCGCGCTACGGGATTGGCTGGGGCAGCATGGGCGCGGCGGAAGCCTGCTTTGCCGCAGCGCGGAGCTACACGCTCGACCGTAAGCAATTCGGTCGTCCATTGGCGGCGACGCAATTGGTGCAGCTCAAGCTCGCCAACATGGTGACCGAAATCTCGCTCGGGCTGCAGGCGGCGTTAAGGGTCGGACGGCGGCTCGAGGCGGGGCATCTGATCCCCGAGAGCATCAGCCTGCTCAAGCGCAACAATTGCGGCAAGGCGCTCGATATCGCCCGCGTTGCCCGCGACATGCACGGCGGCAACGGCATTTCGGCCGAATATCAGGTGATGCGCCACGCCGCCAACCTCGAGACAGTCAACACCTATGAAGGGACGCACGACGTCCACGCGCTGATCCTGGGTCGGGCGATCACCGGGATTCCCGCTTTCTAGGCGCTCGGCGGGCGGCTATGCTCTCTCGATACTTGGGGGAATGCATATGACCGTCCTGCTGATCATCATCGCTATCATCGTGCTCATCGGCCTGTTCGCCGTATCGATCTACAACCGGCTGGTGCGGCTTCGCGCTTTGGTCAAGGAGGCGTTCAGCGGGATTACGGTCCAGCTTCGCCGCCGCGCCGATCTGCTCCCCAACCTGGTCGAAACGGTGAAGGGTTACGCGTCCCACGAGAAATCGACCTTCGAGGCGATTACGACGGCACGCGCCGCAATGGCTGGCGGCGGCGGGGTTGCAGCGACGGCGGCGGCTGATGCCCAGATGACCGGGCTGATCGGGCGCTTGTTCGCGGTCGCCGAGGCCTATCCCGAGCTAAAGGCGAGTGCCAACTTCCAGCAACTGCAGACCGAAATCAGCGGGATCGAGACCGAGCTTCAGTCGGCGCGGCGTTACTACAACGCCACTGCGCGCGATCTCAATACGCGGGTCCAGAGCTTTCCCGACATGGTCTTCGCCGGGCCGCTGGGTATCAGCCAGGAAGAATATTACAAGGACGAGGATCCCGCGATCCAAGCGGCGCCCAAGATCGACTTCACGCCCGCCGCATGATCATTTTGCGGGCGCTGCTTGCCGCCATCGTGCTTGGGCTCGCCAGCACAATGGCGTCGGCTGAAGAGCGGATCCACGATTTTCACAGCCAGATCGGGGTCGCGAAGGACGGGACGATCGACGTCACCGAAACGATCCGCGTCCAGGTCGATAATATCGCCATCAACCACGGCATCTACCGCGACTTCCCATTGCGCTATGACGGGCCACGCGGACAGCGCATCAAGGTCGGGTTCAAATTGCTCGGCACCACGCTCGACGGGGCGAGTGAGCCGAACGCCACCGAGAGCCTGAGCAACGGGGTGCGGGTCAAGATCGGCGATGCCGACCGCAATGTGCCGATCGGCGAGCATATTTACACTGTGCATTACACAGCGACCCGCCAGCTTGGCCGGTTCAAGGATTATGACGAATTATACTGGAATGTCACCGGCAATGGCTGGCGATTCCCGATCGACCATGCGTCGGCGACGATCACTTTGCCCTCGACCGCTGCGTTCGGTCAGCGCGCGGTCTATACCGGGCACCAAGGCGAAAACACCGAGCGCGGCCAAGTGTCGGGCGAGAGCGCAGGTAAGCTGTCGGTCGAGACCAATGCGCCGCTCGAGCCGGGCGAAGGGCTGACGGTCGCGGCAGCGTTTCCCAAGGGGGTGGTCGATGTGCCCTCGGCAAACACCAGGCTTGGCTGGTGGCTGGCCGACTGGGCACCGCCGCTGGTGGCGTTGCTCGGGTTGGGCGGTCTGATTGCGTTTCTGTATGCAGCGTGGCAGCGCGCCGGGCGCGACCCGCGCGCGGGCACTGTGGTACCGATCTTCGCGCCGCCCGACCAATTGACCCCATCGGCAATGCGCTACCTGATCAAGCAAAAGTTCGACAATCGCGGTTTTGCGGCGGCATTGGTCGATGCCGCGGTCAAGGGACATGTCCGGCTGGTCGAGGATGATCGCGGCATGTTTAGCAAGACCAGGCGTCGCATCGAGCGTCCAGCGACATCCGCCATAGTTGCACTCGGCGCGACCGAGCAATCGGCAATCAACGCACTGGCCGACCCCGGCGACGGGATCTGGATGGACGATAGTAATCACGAAACTTTCGCAGTCGCGATCAAAGGCTTATCTGACGGTTATGGCAAACAGTTTGAAGGTGTAGCATTCAATCGCAACCTCAGCTGGGCTTTTGCGGCGGTCGGGGCGGCCATCCTGGGCATGTTGATCACCGCGATCACGTGCCTGTGGGTCGACGGGGTCGCGGGGTCAATGTGGTTGCTCGTGTCGCCCTTGGCGCTGCTCGGGGTCGTGCTGGTGTGGCTCGGACTTCCGCCAATGAAGGCCGCGTCGGGGTGCGGAGTGCATGCGCTGTTGATCATCATCGGTCTCATCGCCGCAGCGGGAAGCCTGCCCGCTGTACCGATGGCCTTGGCGTCGGGGCGCTGGTTGCCAATCGTGATCGCGGCGATTGGCATTCCGGTCGCGCTTAGCGCCTTCGCGTGGATCGATGCGCCGACCGTGGAGGGGCGCAAGATGCTCGACCGGATTGCGGGGTTCAAGCAATATCTGTCAATCACCGAGCGCGACCGGCTCGACCGGATGCAGGCCCCGGACGACAGCCTCCAGCTGTTCGAGCGCTTCCTGCCCTACGCGATTGCGCTCGAGGTGGAGAATCGCTGGGCTGACCGCTTCACCGCGATGCTCGCCGCGGCGTCGACAGCGGCAGCGCAAGGGTCGAGCGCGCCATTCCTGTGGTATTCGGGATCGTCCGACCCGTGGAGCGACACCGGCGGTTTCGTCGGGTCGATCGGTGATTCGCTGTCGAGCGCGGTGTCGTCGGCCTCGACCGCGCCAGGATCGTCGAGCGGATCGGGCGGCGGTGGATCGTCGGGTGGCGGTGGCGGTGGCGGCGGTGGTGGCGGCTGGTGATCAGCCCCAGGCCGGCCGTTTTAAGATGATGGTCGGATCGTCATGGTAGAGCGTATCGCCAACACGATCGAAGCCGAGCTTGCTTGCCAGTTTTAGCGAAGGTTCATTGGCCGGCGCGATGATCGCCCAGATCGGGGTAGGTTCGAGGTGCGATTCCGCCCAGTCAAGCGCCGCCCGACACGCTTCGCCGGCGATCCCGTGGCCGTGCACTTCATGATCGAAGATCCAGCCCATTTCGGGCTGCTCGCCAAATTCGGGTTCAAGCCCGCGCCAGGCGTTGAACAGGCCGACCATGCCGACGACTTGGTTGTCCGATTTGCGTGTCACCGCCCAATTCCCGAATCCGAGCAAGTCCCACATCCCGACCGACGCCGCGAGGCGCCGCCAACAGTCTTCAAGCCCCATCGGCGCGGGGCCGAAATGGCGGTGGACTTCGGGGTGTTGAAGGATAGCGAAATAAGTCCGAAAATCCGTCTTTCGCCACGGGCGTAAGCGCAGGCGCTCGGTTTCGACCACCGGCGCCTGCATGTTGCTTACTTCTTGCCCAGGGTAAGCCCGCCGAAACGCTTGTTGAAGCGCGCGACCTGGCCGCCGGTGTCGAGCATGTGACCGCGACCACCGGTCCACGCCGGGTGCGACGTCGGGTCGATCTCGAGGCTCAACGTGTCGCCCTCTTTGCCCCACGTGGTGCGAGTCTGGTAGGACGAGCCATCGGTCATCTTGACCGTGACCAAATGATAATCGGGATGGGTATCGGCTTTCATCGTGATTTCCTTGGGTGCGGACTGGTTTCCGACCAGCCCTGAGATACGTCGCGGCCCCCTACCCCAGCGCGTCTGCCTTGACAAGGTGAAGCGCCGCATCCTAGCCCCGCGGCGGGTTCGAGGCCCAAGGAAGCCGGTGCAAATCCGGCGCTGTGCCCGCAACTGTAAGCCAGCCCTTCCGGGTCGGCGAGTCAGATACTTGTCTCGAACCGTCGTCCGTTCCTGCTGTCGGGGTCAGTGGTGGGGCGTGGGGCGGCCATGTGGCCTGATTCCTCCGTGACGACTGTCATGGAAAAGGAATCGAAATGGATTATGCACAACCGCCTGAAAACCAGCCTGCTATCGTCATCACCGCGTCGCTACTGCCCGAGAAGATAGAGGATAGCGCGGCGAGCGCGAGCATCATCGATGCTGGCTTGCTCGAACGGCTCGGCGAGCCGTCGGTGACCGCTTATTTACGGCTTTTCCCATCGACCTCGGTCGCTGTTGGCGGGCCGGCGGGATCATTCACCCAGGTGCGGATTCGCGGCGCCGAGGCCAATCACACCTTGCTGTTCATTGACGGCATTCGCGCCAATGACCCGGCGGCGGGCAATGAACCCCGGTTCGAATTGCTCAACGCCGATATCACCAGCCGGATCGAGCAGGTGCGCGGGCCGCAGTCGGCTTTGTGGGGATCCGAAGCGATCGGCGGGGTGATATCGGTCGATGGCTCGGATGCGCTTACGACTGGCGCGCGCGGGATGATCGAGGCGGGAAGCTTCGGCTTTCGGCGCGGTACGGTCTCAGCCTCCTACGGCAGCAATCAATTGGGCGGCGCCTTGGCCTACGGCCATAGCGAGGCCGACGGGATCGACAGTTTCGACGGCTCTGGTGACCGCGACGGCTTCCGTAGCGACGCACTCCGGGGATTGGTGCGGTGGAACCCGGTAGCGAAGCTCAAGCTGAGCGCATCGGGCTTTTTCCTCGGGGGGCGGAATGAATATGATAGCATCGACCCGTTCACCTACTTGCGCGCCGATACGCTCGACCGGACCAAGAACAGGATAATGGCGGGGCGAATTGGCGCGGTTTATGGAGAGGCTGGCGACCCGTGGCAGGCGAGCCTGTCGGGATCGATCCTGGGGTCGCGCAACATCAATCTGCTCGGCGACGACGAGATCAACCGGACCAAGGGTCGGCGGACGGTGGTGGACGCGCAGGTCAGCCGCGGTTTTGCGACGGGCACTGTCGATCATCTGCTGATCGTCGCGGCCAGTGCGGAAAATGAACGTTTCACCGCCAGCGACAGCGGCTTTGGCGGGTTCACCGGCCAGTCGCGCCGCCGCCAGCATCATGCCCTGACCGGCGAATGGCGCGCGACGATCGCCAAGCGCGTGGTGGCCGATGTCGCGCTGCGGCGCGATATCTTCAACCGCTTCAAGGACGCGACCACGGCGCGGGCGTCGCTGATCGTGAACGTCACGCCGGTGCTCAGTCTGGCAGGAAGCTATGGCAGCGGTATCGCACAGCCGACCTTCTTCGATCTATACGGCTTCTTCCCGGGGAGTTTCGTTGGCAATCCGGCGCTTAAGACCGAAACCTCGCGCGGGTTCGAGCTTTCGGCAAGAGTCCGGCAGGGGGCTTTTTCGGGGTCGCTGACCGCCTATCGCCAGCGACTGCGCGACGAGATCGTTGGCACCTACGATCCGGGAACCTTCCTGAGCTCTGCGGCCAACGCCGACGGGGCAAGCATACGACAGGGGGTTGAGGCCGAAGCGAGTTGGTCGCCACTCTCGGCCCTGCGGATTGCGGCGACTTATGCTTATCTCGATGCAAGCGAGCCGCTGGTTGGAACCAGGCAAGTGCGCGAGATTCGGCGACCAAAGCACAGCGGATCGGTCACGCTCGACGGCGTGCACGGCAAGCTGAGCTACGGCGCGTCGATGGCCTATGTCGGTCGGCGCATTGAACAGGACTTTGACCTGGGTCGGCGGATCGGCCTGTCGGCTTACTGGCTGGCCGGGGCCCGGGTCGGTTATTCGGTGCGGCCCGGGATCGAGCTGTTCGCGCGGATCGCCAACGCATTCGATGATCAATACCAGGACGTGGTCGGATATCGCACTGAGGGAAGGAGCAGTTATGCCGGGCTTCGCGTCGCTCTTGACCGCTAGCGCGCTGCACGTTGCGTCGCTCAACCTGTGCACCGACGAATATTTGCTGCTCCTCGCCAAGCGGGGGGAGATCGCGAGCGTGTCGCGACTGGCACAGGATCGGGCCGAATCGTCGCTCTGGCGGGAGGCGCGGGTGTATCCGGGCAATCGTGGGGCGATCGAGCAGGTGCTTGGTCAGCGCCCGACGCTGTTGTTGACGATGGGCGGCGGTGGGCGATCAACGGGGGCGATTGCGGCGCGACTGGGGATGAAGGTGGTCGACCTGCCCTTCCCCGCCTCGATCGATGACGTCACGGCCAATCTGCGCACCGTGGCTTCAGTTCTCGGGGATCAACGCCGGGCCGATGCATGGACGGCTCGGCTGAACGCCTTGCGAGCGGCAAGAAGGAGCACGAAAGACGCGATTTTCGTGTCGGGCGGCGGCAACAGCCTGGCCGCGGGGTCGCCGGGGGCCGAATGGATGGCGCTGGCGGGACTTATGCAGCGCAAGCTGGCGGGTGGTCGGGCTGATCTCGAAACCTTGCTGGTGCGGCCACCGGCGGTGCTGGTGCGGTCGGATTATCGGCGCGGCCAGATGTCACAGGGGGTGCGGTGGTTCGATCACCCGATCGTCAAGCGGCTCGAAGCGCGGACCATTATCACCGACGGGCGCGCGTGGACCTGCGCCGGGCCACTGATGCTCGAGGAGGTCGAGCGGTTGCGGCGGGTGGTAAGGTGAGATTATTTCTCGCCTTTTCACTGCTGGTCGCGGCCGCGGCTTTGAGTCTGCTCAGCCCGTTCGGTTCGCTGGCCGAGGCGTGGCGGATCGATCCAGCACTTGGGCAGAGCTTGCTGATCGAGCTTAGGCTGCCGCGGACGTTGCTTGCGCTTGGCTATGGCGCGACGTTGGGAATCAGCGGCGCGGCGCTGCAGGCGTTGTTCGCCAACCCCCTCGCCTCGCCCGACATCACCGGCAGCAGCAGCGGCGCGGCGATGGGTGCGGTGTTGGGGTCCTACTGGCTGGGGATTGCCAGCCCGTTGCTGCTCGCCTTGTGCGGCGCAATGGGCGCGGGATTGGCATTGGGACTGCTAGTGGTGCTTGCGGGCCGGCGGACTGATAAGGTGCGGATGCTCTTGGCGGGGCTGGCGGTTTCGCTCGCAGCGGGCGCGGCGACCAGCCTGTTGCTCGCCCTCGCTCCTTCCCCGTTCGCATTCTACGATAGTTTCGAATGGCTTATGGGCAGCTTTACCGATCGGAGCTTAGGCCAGGCGGCGGCGGCGTTGGTGCCAGCTGGAATCGCTTGCGGCTTGCTCCTGCGGCGATCGCGTGTGCTCGATCTGATGGCGCTTGGCGATGATGTGCTCGCCTCGCTCGGCCACCAACCGCAGCGGATCGCGATCGAGATCGTCGGGTTGAGCGCAGTCGCGGTCGGCGCGTGCGTGTCGGTGTGCGGCGCGATCGGCTTCGTCGGACTGATCGCACCGGTGGTGGCGCGGCGGATGGTCGCGGGGCACCCGGGGCGGGCGATGCTTCCCGCTGGACTGATCGGCGCGTTGCTCCTCCTGCTCGCCGATCTCGCCACCCGCAATGTGACGCTTGATCACGCGATCCCGGTCGGCGTGCTGACGACGTTGATCGGAACGCCGATGTTCATTGCGATCTTGCTGTCGATGCGCGGGAAGATGGCGTCATGACGTCGCTTTCCAAAGCACAAGCGGTCGCGATCGCCGGTCGGCTGTTCCCTGCCGACCTGACCGTCGCGCCGTTGCAGTTGGTGGCGGTGATCGGGCCCAATGGCGGGGGCAAGACCAGCCTGTTGCGGGGCATGGCCCGGACCGAGGACGCAGCTGGCACAGTGAGTGTCGAGGGACACGACCTTGATTGTGCGGGCGAACCGCAGCGGCGGCGGTTGGTGGCGTTCATGCCCGCGAGCCGCGAGGCGCCGTGGCCGATCCGGGTAGCGGACTTCATCCAGCTTGGGCTCGGCGCACCCGACGAGAATCGCATTACCCAACTGATCGCGGCGCTCGAGCTGGAAACACTTGCCGAGCGCCCGATCGACCGCCTGTCGACCGGCGAAAGGGCGCGGGCGATGCTGGCGCGGGCGCTGGCGGGCAAGCCGCGATTGCTGCTGCTCGACGAGCCATTGTCGAACCTCGATCCTTATTGGGTGCTTCGGACTGTCGAGCTGCTTCGCGAGGAGATTGACCGGAATGAGAGTGCCGCTCTAATGTCGGTCCACGATCTGTCGCTTATCGAGCGGTTCGACCGGGTGCTTCTGGTCAGCGGCGGTGTGGTGGTTGGCGATGGCGAACCGGCGGCGGTGCTGGCGAGCGCGGCGTTCGGCACAGCGTTTCGGATTGAACCCGCCAACGGCGGATGGGCGATCAGGCCGGCGGATCCGCAATCATCGCGGTGAAATTGGCTTCGGCGGCAAGCTTCCCGTCGACCGTCGCCCGGCCGGCGAATTTGCACACCGAGGCGCGCTTCTGGACAAATTCGACGTCGAGCTGGAGCAGGCAGCCCGGCTCGACCGGAACGCGGAATTTGGCGCCGTCAATGGCCATGAAGTAAACCAGCTTGCCCGTTCCGGCGAGCCCGAGGCTCTCGACCGCGAGCACGCCCGCGGCTTGGGCCAAAGCCTCGACGATCAGCACTCCAGGCATGATCGGCCGACCCGGAAAATGCCCCTGGAAGAAGCCCTCGTTGATCGTGACCGCCTTGATCGCGGTGATCGAAACGTCTTTTTCGAGGCGCTCGACGCGGTCGACGAGCAGCATCGGGTAGCGATGCGGCAGCGCCGCCATCACCTGCCGGATATCGAGGCTGGTGGCGGCGGCGCTTGCCGGTTGGTCGCTCATCGGCGGCTTAGCGGCCCTGCGGCTGCTGCTGCGCCGCAGCTGGCGCGGTCGTCGCGATCGAGGGCAGGCTGGCGTTTAGTCCGGCAGTGACGTCGGCGGTCACGTCGATTCCCGCACTGGCCGCCAGGGTTGCTCCGGTTTCGACCAGCACATTGGCACCGCGGCGCTGCATGACCTGCTGATAGATCGGGCCTAGCTTGGCAGCGATCTGTTGCTGGATATAGGCCTGGTTGCGCTGGATTTCCTGCTGCTTGCGGCTAAGCTCGGCGGAGCCCGCCTGCTGCTTGCTCTGGAAGGTTTTGATCCGCGCCTCAAGCGCGGCGTCGGGCTGCTTGCCGCCAAGCGCATCGATCGCGGCCTGGATCGACTTGGCTTCGCTCTTGAGCGGCGCCTCGAGTGAGGTTTCACGCGCCTGAAGCGAGCTCGCCTGGCTTTTGAGGGCCGCAGCAGCGGTCTTGCAGGCGGTGCAATCGGTGGCCACCTTGTCGAGGTCGACGACGGCGACGACGGCCGCCGGAATCGCTTGGGCATGAACTGCCGCGGGCGCCATGAACGAGGCTGCGGCGGCGGCTGAAACGAGCAATTTTTTCATTAGAATGATGTTCCTACGTTGAAGCTGAACAATTTGGTTTCGTCGCCCTTCTGCTTGAGAATGGCCTTGGCAATGTCGATCCGCAGCGGACCGAATGGTGAAACCCAGTTGAAGCCGACACCGATCGACAGCCGCGGGGCTGGCGAGTTGCCGAGAAAGACTTCCTTCGAGCCGGGGTTGGCGGTGAAATTGGTTCCGTCGACAGCCACGGGTGGAACGCCGTACGTGACGTTACAAAGCGGCGACGGGCTGGTGAATGGCGCCAGGCCGGTGGTGCCAGTCTTTGGAACGCACACGGCGACGACATCGGTCAGCCTAGGCTGGGTCACCTTCCACAGCGAGCCGACATCGATAAAGGCGGACGGCCGGATGCCGGCGCTGCGCAGGGCCGAGGGCGTGGGGAATTCAAGTTCGAGGCGGCCCATGTAATAAGCGCGTCCACCGATCGCGTCCTGGGTGCGGGCAGCACTGTCGTCGAGCGAAGCGACACCATTATCAAACACATACGGGACGCGCTGGACCCTGGGACCGATGCCGCGAATGTCGAGGCCGCGCATTTGGGGGCCGAAGGAGCGGTCGGGCAGGCGAATGGCATCGCGGAACTCGCCAAGTGATTTTTGCAGCGGGACGATCAACCCGCCCTCGGCGTGAAGCGAGACGATCCAGCCGTTTCCGAAACCCTTGTATTTGGTCCCGTTCGCGGTGGTCCTGAGATAGCGCACATCGCCGCCGAGCCCGGCGAAATCCTGCGACATGCTGAAGCGCTGCCCGCGGGTCGGCCGAAATCCGTCGGTATTGTCGAACAGCAACGAATAGCCGACCGACGAGGTCGTGCGCTTGCCGATTTCGTCGCACAGATACTGGCCTGCCTTGAGCGGATCGCAGATGCCATTGGTGAAGAAGGTGGTCTTGTTGAGCGAAACCTTGTCCTGGACGAGGTTGTAGCGTCCGCCGACGCTCCAGAATTCAGTCAGCGGAAAACCGGTGCGCAGGCCACCGCCGGTGCTGTTCTGGCCGTAAGTCGTCTCGCGGGTGCCACCGACGAAATTGAAGCTCTTGTAATCGCGGCGGTAAATCTGACCGCCGAGAAGGATCGGCTTGTCCATGAAATAGGGATCGAGAAAGCCGAGCTGGATTGCCTTCGAATAGCGCGAATAATTGACCGAGGCGTCGAGCTGCTGGCCCTTGCCCATGAAATTGTTCTGCGACAGCCCGAGCTGAACGACGAACCGTTCGAGGCTCGAATAACCGCCCGACAGCTGCAGCTGGCCAGTCGGTTTTTCCTCGACATCGACGCCCAGGACGACGCGGTCCGGCGCCGACCCCTCGCTCTGCTTGATCTCTAGATTTTGCTGAAAGAAACCGAGGCTCTGAATGCGGTCATGGCTGCGTTTGACCTTGAGCGCGTTGAAGGCGTCGCCCTCGTTGATCCGGAATTCGCGACGAATGACCTTGTCGCGGGTCGTCGTATTGCCGGTGATGTCGATCCGCTCGACATAGACGCGCGGAGTCTGGCCGACCTTGACCGTGACGTTCATAACCCGTTTTTCGGCTTCGCGCTGATATACCGGGCTGATGTCGGCGAAGGCATAGCCAAGGTTGCCCGCAGCCTCCTCGACGTCGGTCACCGAATCTTCGATCTTCTTGGCGTTGAACCAGGTGCCGGGGACGACTTTGACCAGCTTGACCACCTGGTCGTTGG
>JBKJUB010000222.1:0-3591 GCA_046590765.1 Sphingomicrobium sp.
GCGGCGACAGGCCAGCGCATCTGCGTGATCTTCGAAGGCCGCGACACCGCCGGCAAGGGCGGCGCGATCCAGGCGGTCGCGGCCAAGCTCAATCCGCGCCAGTGCAAGATCGTCGCTGTGTCCAAGCCGAGCGACGTCGAAAAAGGCCAATGGTATTTCCAGCGCTACGCCTGCCATTTGCCGGGCAAGGGCGAGATCACCTTGTTCGACCGCAGCTGGTACAATCGCGCCGGGGTCGAAAAAGTGATGGGCTATTGCAGCGAGGATCAGGCCGACGCCTTCCTTCGTGCCACCCCCGAGTTCGAACGCCATCTGGTCGAGGACGGGATGCTGTTGTTCAAATATTGGTTGTGCGTCGACCAGGATAATCAGGAACAACGCTTCACCAACCGCCTCAACAATCCGCGGCGGCGGTGGAAGCTGTCGCCGATCGATATCGAATCGCGCACCCGTTATGACGCTTACACCGAGGCGCGGGAAAAAATGCTCGCCGCGACCCACAAGGATTGGGCGCCGTGGACCTTGATCGACTTCAACGACCAGGCGGTTGGGCGACTGACCCTGCTCCGCGACCTGCTCGATCGACTGCCCGATACCGAGCTTCCGCCGCCCGACCTCGACTGGCCCGACCTGAGCCACGAGCCGCGGCGCGAACAATATGGCGTGCTCCAGCCGATCATCAATTATCCGGTCGTTCCTGCCGACTGATCGAGACCCTTGCGCAAGCGCAAGATTCGCCTAACTTCCGGCGATTAAACGCCAACGTGGGGGGCAATCCATGCCAGCGACCAAGCTGATCACGAAGCTGATCCTATACTATCTCGTCATCATCGTCGGCGTCTGGCTGGTGCTCAGCGCGATGCCCGACATCCGCAATTACCTGCCGATCGGCGGGGCCGAGCACCTCATCACCGATGCCAGCAAGTCGAGCACGCTCGACGCCGCAGCCAAGGCGTCGCAGGTCCGCACGCTGGGTCAGAGCCTCGGCTGGATGACGGTCGCGATCCTTGGCGCCTTGCTCACTGCATTGCCGGTCAGCTGGGTCTATATGGCGACCCGCACCTCGGAAGAATATGACCAGTCGCTGATCAGCTCGATCCTGATCCTGCCGGTGGTGGTGACGTCGATCGTGGTGGTGGTGCAGGGCAGTCTGGCGTTGGCCTTCGCGCTGGGCGGGATTGCCGGTGCGGTGCGATTCAAGAATAGCCTCAAGAGCTCGGGTGACGCGCTTTACATCCTGCTGTCGGTCGGGATCGGGCTGTCGTCGGGCATCGGCGCGGTCGAACTGGCATTCGTGATGAGCCTGGCATTCAACATCTGCTTCGTCGCTTTGTGGATCACCGAATATGGCGAGCGCGAGGGGATGAAGCGGTACATGACCGACTTCGATCCGCTAAAGGGTCCGGCCAGCGCGCCAGTAGGAGGCCCGCCGACTGCCGCCGAAGCGGTGCCCGACGCCAATCCGCCGCCTGCGGCCTAGAGACAGGTCTTGAGCAATTTGGCCTCGACAGTGGCATCCGAGGCAATGTCGGCGAAGAAGTCGGCGAGATAGGCGCTCGCCTTGGCGACGGTGCGCGGCTCGAGACCCGGCACCGACGTAAAATTGGCGATCAGCGGCGCCTGCATCGAGCGCATCCGCGCAATCTCCACCCGCGCCTCGGCATTGTGGCGACAGAATCCGCGGTAGCGCCGCTGGCGGACGTTGCGTACCGGAACGGAATCTGGCGGGACGGCATAAGGCGTATCCACTAGACCCGAAAAATCCCAATCGTAGGGCACTGGATAGAGTGTTGCCGACGACCCGTCGGCGGGCCCAATCAAGGGCGAATTATGGCAGCAGCTATCGCCGACCGGACCGGCCTGCATCGCCCAGTCGAGATTGCCCACCATATATTCGAACAGACCGACTCGCGCCGCATCGGGCGAACTCAATTGTCCCACCGGGATACGGGAGCCAACCCGGGCTGCCCGCCTCCCGTTGCGCCGTCCGACGTCGTCAATCTCCTCGAGAAAAAAACCGATCCGCGAAATGATCGGTTTGCCCGCCGCAGTCACGTAATCGATCTTCGCCAGCCGCGCGCGGAAGCTCATCGGGGTCAGCTGGTTATATAGTTTATAAGTGCCATATTCCATCAGCACATATTGCTGGAAAGCTTCAGCCGCGCGGCAATGGGTGACCAGCTTTAGCTTCCGCTGTCCGGCAAACAACGAGCCCGCTGCTGGCGGCTGTGGGAACACGACTCCCAACGGGGGAAATTGGCAAACGTCGCTTTGCCGCCGGGTGATCCCGCGCTGGGCGAGCTGGATCGGTAACGTCTCGCCAGAACCGACTACCGTCAGCGTGCCGGGATAAGTCGATTGCGACTCGGCGCTGGCGCGAGCGATCTCGTCCACGGGGCCGGTGATCGTGATGCGGATCATTTCGTCGGACACGAACAATGGCTTGGCCGCCTCGGGCGGCGCGGCAGCCAGCGGCGCGGCAGTAAGCGCCATCATGGCCAGTGCAGGCAGTAGAACTGTCAGCTTCATTGCACGCTCCTGGTTGCGGCGTGGGGGACAAGCTTGTCGCCAAGGATTTCGAGCCAGCCCAGTTTGCCGCGATAGTAACGCGAGATCCCGGTATCGATCTGGATCAGCGTTCCGTTGCGCAGGATCCCGATCCCGTCGAGCCGCGGGGTGTGGCCGACCACCAGCCGCTTCGCCCCCTGCCCTTTCAGCACCGCAGAAAGCTCATTGTCGATCGTCGGGCGACCGGCCGCCGGGATTCCGTCATCGCCGCCGCGCAGGATCAGCCCGCGATACCACAGCGGCCCCATCTGATCGTTGATGATCAACTCCTCGCTCGAATCCCCGGTAATCACCGCGGCGCGCGCGCGGCGGTTGATCTCGTCCATCGGCACCAGCGCATATTTGGCACTGATCCCGCCGTGCGCGAACAAGGTCGAACCGACCTTGGCCACCGCCGGAAGCGTCGCCACCCAGCGCCCGAGTTCGCCGGTCGGTGCCCAGGCATCGTCATGCTCAACCTTGCCCAAGGGCGTGTCGGCCATCCACATCATGCGGATCGCCTTGGGACTGAGCGAGGCATCCTTCACATGGTAATAATCGACGATCACCTTGGCATTGGCCGTGTACGTCGCCTCGCGCCGCGCCTTGCTCTGGCGGTCGGCAAAAGCGGCATATTCGCCCGGCGTGACGTAGCGATAATCGCCGGTCACCTGCATCGCCTCATGATTGCCCATCAGGACGATCACCCGGCCACCGGCGCGCTTGGCCTCGCCATCGAGCTGCTGCAGATGGCGGATGATCTTGAGGCTGTCGGCGCCGCGATCGACCATGTCGCCGGTCTGAACCAGCACCGTCTTGCCGCCGGTCCAATGATTGGCCGGATCGATCAATTTGGCATCGCGCGCGATGTCGAGCCAAGCCGAAAAATCGCCATGCAAATCGCCCACCGCGACGATCCGCGCCGGAACCGTCTGCGCCAACGACGGCACCGCCCACAGCAGCATCACAAACCACAACCACAAGCGCCGGATCATCCACCCGCTCCCCGCGACCAAGCACCGATGGAGGCCCGCAGACGCGCGC
>JBKJUB010000003.1:0-4953 GCA_046590765.1 Sphingomicrobium sp.
AAGGACTTCACCCCCGATTGTGTGCTGACCGTGCTCGCCAGCCAGCATTACGACCCGGCCGATTATATCCGCGACTACGACGCCTTCCGTGCCGCTCGATAGGCTTAGGTGCCCCGATACCTTGG
The DNA here is from genome assembly GCA_046590765.1 of Sphingomicrobium sp. Taxonomy (GTDB): domain Bacteria; phylum Pseudomonadota; class Alphaproteobacteria; order Sphingomonadales; family Sphingomonadaceae; genus Sphingomicrobium. The sequence goes on from JBKJUB010000003.1 coordinate 126, forward strand.
TGAGTTCAGCGGCCGCTTAGCCTGCATCGAGCTTGGCGAGGACATCGCACGGGCGGCATAACGATACCCCCTCCCCGCTCCAGGGAGGAATACAGAGCAACGCGAGCCTGACAAGCTCTTCGGCTGACCACGACGAAGCCCGAACCGTCGATTTGTCAGCCTACCATCGATTGCGCCTCATGTCCGCTTTCGACCCATTGCGGACATAAGATCAAGGCTGGCCAACTAGGGCTTGATGCAGGTATTCAGGCGATTATCCTGCCGGAGGCTTGAAGCGCGCCTCAAAACCCTTTTCCGACCAACATGGCGACCATCCCGCCATCATATTTTTTCCAGAAAAGCCCAATTCATGCTCGCAGTACTCGCCAACCGGACTTACCGTCATCTGTTTCTCGCGCAGGTCATCGCGCTGATCGGAACCGGACTAGCAACAGTTGCGCTTGGCCTTCTGGCTTACGAAATCGCCGGCAAACAGGCGGGTGCCGTGCTGGGAACAGCGTTGGCGATCAAGATGATTGCATATATCGGCGTCGCGCCGGTGGTCGGCGCCTTTGCCGATCGGCTGCCTCGCCGCGCGTTCCTGGTTTCAATGGACGTGGTCCGTGCCAGCGTTGCATTGTTTCTCCCGTTCGTCGATCAAATTTGGCAAATCTACGTCTTGATCTTCGCCCTTCAATCCGCGTCGGCGGCGTTCACGCCGACTTTTCAAGCGACCATTCCGGAAGTGCTGCCCAAAGAGGCCGACTATACGCGCGCGCTTTCGCTATCGCGGTTGGCGTATGACATGGAAAGTCTGATCAGTCCGATCCTTGCCTCGGCATTGCTCACCGTGATCAGTTTCCACTGGCTGTTTTCGGGAACGGCGATCGGCTTTGTCGCATCGGCGCTTTTGGTCGTGACGACCGTGCTCCCGCGCGCCAAGTCGAGCGGGAAGCGCAACGAGGGCATTTACAAGAAGACCACTCGCGGCGTCCGCATTTACCTCAAGACGCCACGGCTGCGTGGCCTCCTTGCCATCACCCTCGCGTCAGCTGCGGCGAGCGCCATGGTCATCGTCAACACCGTCGTGATCGTTCGTGATACTCTGGGACTTGGCCAACGCGAGGTGGCGCTGACACTCGCGGCGTACGGCGGCGGCTCGATGCTTTCGGCGCTGGCCTTACCCCGCATACTTGAGCGCGTCGGCGATAGAAGGGTCATGCTGATTGCAGCAACCGTGCTGACGGCGGGTCTGGCGGCGCTTGCGGCATTGACGACGATCATCGGCCGTGGACCTCAATATTGGCCAGTGATCCTCGCGGGCTGGCTCATCCTCGGCATGGCCTATTCAGCCAGTGTCACGCCGTCGGGCCGGCTGCTAAAGCGGTCGGCCAATAGCGAATATCGCCCAGCATTGTTCGCTGCTCAATTTGCCTTGAGCCATGGCTGCTGGCTGATCGCCTATCCGCTCGCCGGTCAGATTGGTGCCCGCCTCGGCCAGCCCGCCGCTTTTGGGGGGCTGGCAATCCTCGCGGCGGTGGGGACCGCGATTGCCGTCAGGATCTGGCCCCGCGGCGATCCGGAAATCGTCCCGCATCGTCATGATGAACTCGCAAGCGATCACCCTCACATGCGAGAAGCGCACGGAACTAGCGCGTCGGGGGAGCACAGTTTCGTCATCGACGACCTCCATCCGAGGTGGCCAGTATGAGCCCACGATTGATCTATTGAAAAACTGGTTAGCATCAGGCCCCTGCCTAGATGGACGACTGGCTTTTTGGGTCGCTCGTTGCTGATGTCATGCTCGTCTCAGCGCAAAAAGAACGCGTCCGAGGGTGGCCGCGCTTTCCGCAAAAGCGGCCCGCCGCCTTTAGGCCAAAGGCGGTCGTTCAAAACGTTGTCGCTAATGTCCACTTTCCACCCAAAGCGGACATTGGCCGCTCCCCTCCCCTTCGCGCCTTCGCGTGAACTCCCTACCCCTCTCCTCTTCCCATCTCACCAGCCAAACACTTCACCGCCAATTTTCATCGCTGGTTCACCTGTTTGCTGGTATTGAGGGGGCTCAAGGAGTGCTGAACATGAAGCGCGTGGTGATATTGATGGGTGTTGGTGCGGTGATGCTGGTTGGGCTGGCGGGCGCAGCAATGGCGCAGCAATCGGCTGGCGCGACCACCCCGAGCAGCTTCAAATATGAGCTGCAGGGCAACAAGCGCGTCGATCGTCCGGATTCGAAGACGACCGCCGCCGACGGCACCGTGCGCGAGGAATATAAGAGCGGCAATTGCGTCAAGATCAAGGAAACCCGCCCCGACGGCGCGGTCAAAACCACGCAGAAGTGCGACTGATCACGCGCTAACCGTCTGCGGGCTTGCTAACCGGCGGGCGTTCCCGCTTTTGCACCGTCCTTGATGAGGCATGCCGGGAGCCCGGCTTTGACGACATCCTCGCACAGCCGAAGCTGGACTGTTTCGTCGGCGCCGATGAACAATGCCCAGTCGCGGCTGCGGTTGAATTTGTCCTCGCACGTCGCGGTCCAATAGGACATATTCTTATATTCGCCGACGAAGCCCGACTTGGTCACTAGCCGGCACTCCGATCCCGAACCGTAAATCGCCCGCTTGAGCGCGATCGCCCGGTTCATGTCGTTGAGCTGGTGCATCCGGTCCTGCCCGGCCGAACGAACGCTGATCTTCTGGGTCGGCGGCGGCGGCGCGCTCGATCCCTGGTCGCACGCGGCGAGCGGCAGGATCAGCAGCAAAGCGAAACAGTGGCGCATCATCGTCTCCTCATGCCCGGTAACGCGCAGACGGCGCAAAAAGCTTCCTAGCCTGCATCGCGCCGCGCGCGAAGCCGTGCCGCAAGCATCCCGGCCGATGCCCCTTCGTTCAAGGCGACGAAGATCGTGTCATCCCCGGCGATCGTCCCGGCGACCCCGTCGACCGCCGCCGCATCGAGCGCGTTGGCGACGAGGTTGGCCGAACCAGGCGGGGTCTTGATCACCACTAGTCCCTCGGCCGCGATGATGTCGCTGACCCATTCAGCCAGCAGCCGGTCGAGCATCGCCGCGCCGTGGCCGACGTCACCCTTGTCGGGCAGCACATAGCGGATCGCGCCGTCACGCCGCACCTTGACCGCCTCGAGCTCGTCGAGATCGCGGCTGACTGTTGCCTGGGTCGCGGCGATCCCCGCAAGCCCCAATCGCGCCACCAATTCCTCCTGGCTGCCGACCTTATGCGCGCGCAGCCAGTCGCCGATTATCCGCTGGCGCTGGGCCTTGCCGCTCATGGCGCATCTTCTCCGCACACCATCGTGCCGATGCCCTGATCGGTGAACAGCTCGATCAGGATCGCATGTTCGGCGCGGCCGTCGATCATGTGCGCTTGGGCGACCCCGCCTTCGACCGCTTCGGCGCAGGCCAGCAATTTGGGGATCATCCCGCCGGTCACTTCCGCATTGTCGATCCGCGCCCGCGCTTGCGCCGTGGTCAACCGGTGGACCAGGCTCGCCGGGTCGGCGGGGTCGGCGAGCAGCCCCGGCGCGCCGGTCAGGTAAATGATCTTCTCCGCGCCCATCGCCACCGCGATCGCCCGCGCGGCATCGTCGGCGTTGACATTATACGGCTGGCCCTGGTCGTCCGCCCCGACGGTCGAGACGATCGGCACCAGCCCGTCATCGAGCAATGCATGAAGCAAACCGGCGCGGACCTTGCCAACCTTGCCGACGAAGCCGAGCTTCGGATCGATCTGGGTCGCCTCGAGCAATCGCCCGTCCTCCCCCGCGACCCCGACCGCGACTGGCTCGAGCACGTTCATTGCTGCCACCAGTTCGCGGTTGATCTTGCCGACCAGCACCATCCGAACGATGTCCAATGTCTCGCTGTCGGTTACCCGCAGGCCGTCGATCCGCTCGACCGTTTTGCCCTGCCGCGCCATCTGCGCGTCGATTTGCGGCCCGCCGCCGTGGACCAGCACCGGGCGGATCCCGACCGAGTGGAGCAGCAAGATGTCCTTCGCCAGGCTGCGCGCGCGCGCCGGGTCGGTCATCGGCAGCCCGCCGACTTTGACGATGATCGTCTTGCCGGTGAACCGCCGGATGTACGGCAGCGCCTCGATCAGCAGCCGAGCGGTGTCATTGGGGGTGATGCTCATGACGTCGCCGCATTTTCCTTGATGTAACCGGGCCCGAGGTCGACCGACACCGCGCGGCCGCTTCCAGAACCGAGTCCAAGATCGATCAGAATGGCAATCTCGTTGCCCTTCATATGTGCCGCTACCGCGTTGATATCATGCGGGATTTCCACTCCACCCCGCGACACCTCGACCCCGCCATAGGAAACCGTTGCTCTATCCGTTTCAAATGCGATTCCGCACGACCCAGCTTCCGCCAGCAACCGTCCCCAATAGGCATCGGCGCCATACCAGCTGCACTTGATCAGCTGGTTATTCCCGATCGCGCGAGCAACCTTGCGCGCTTCGGCATCGCTCGCCGCGCCGGTCACGCGGATCACGACCAGCTTGGTCATCCCCTCGGCATCGCGCGCCATCTGCAGCATCAGTGACTCGCAAACCTGCCGCACATCATCCTCGAACTGCGCGAGATCGGCCGGCCGGCCTTGGCGCCCGCTGGCGAACAGCATCACCGTGTCATTGGTCGAGGTCGCGCCGTCGGTAATCAACGTATTGAACGTCGCATCGGCGGCGCGGAACAGGATCGGCTGGAGCTCGGCCGGCGACAGTGCGGCGTCGGTGGTAAGGAAAGCGAGCATCGTCGCCATGTTCGGCGCCAGCATCCCGCAGCCCTTGGCCATCCCGCCGACCGCATAATCATCGCGCACCACCTGCGCCTCCTT
>JBKJUB010000055.1:0-7172 GCA_046590765.1 Sphingomicrobium sp.
CGCCGCTCCGACGACCAGCCGCAGCCCAAGATCATCGACGTGTTCATCTCCAAATTGCGCAAGAAATTGCGGATGGCGTCGAACGGGGCGGAATTTATCGAGACCATCCCGCAGCGCGGCTGGATATTGCGCGACATCGATGCCGACGGGAAAGCCGCTTCCTAACGACGACGCGGCGATTTACTTTTCCTTAGGGCTAAGCGGTTAATCCTCGCGGCATGATCCATTTCCTGCCCGAACCCGGCGCCTTCGACGTTGCGCCACCGGCCGATGCACTGGCGCGAGTCGCCGGGCTGGCCCAAGCGCTCGCTGCGACTGAAGGTCTCAGCGGCACGCAAACGGAGGCGGCCGACCAGACCGCGTTCGCTGCCGCCTGGCCAAGCGCGACCGGTGCCCAGCATGCCTTGTTTGACGCAATGTCGGCGCATGCAGTGGCCGGTTCGGTCGCCGGGCTCGAAGTGATCGGCGCGCTTCGCGATGCCGGGCTCGAGGCCAATCGCGCGGCGATCGATACGCTGACCGCCTCGATCCGGGGTGAGCTCGACCGGCTGGGCACCTTACTTACGCTTTAGGGCTCCCAAGCTCCTTGGGCGTGTCGGGATCGGCGCCCCATTCGCTCCAACTGCCGTCATAGAGTTTCTGTCCGCGCCCGCCCAATTGGCGTGCAGCGAAGATCAGGCTGTTGGCGGTCACGCCCGAACCGCAACTGGCGATGAACGGCCGCTCAGGATCGATCCCTGCAGCGTCGAACTCGGCGCGCAAGGCTTCACCCGATTTGAACGTGCCGTCTTCGCGATAGAGTTCGGCGAACGGCAGGTTGCGCGCACGCGGGATGTGGCCTGCGGCAATCCCCGGGCGCGGATCGGCTTCGCTGCCATCGAACCGTGCCGGGCCGCGCGCGTCGGCCAGCGGCAATGCGCGGTTGGCGAGGACATCGGCTTTGGTGACGACGTCGGGCGCTGAGCGAGCATCGAAACGCGCCTTGCGTGGGCTTGCCGCGCCGACTTCCAGCGGGCGGCCCTCACGGCCCCATTTCTGCAGGCCGCCATCGAGAATCGCGACCCGTTCCGCGCCGAACTGGCGCAGCATGAACCAGCCGCGCGCCGCGCTGCGCAGCGGACTGTTGTCATAGACGATGATCCGGTCGTCACGGCCAACGCCAAGCGCGACCATCGCCGCGCCAAATGCCTCAGCACTTGGCAGCATGTGCGGGGCCGGATTCGCCTTGTCGGCGACTTCGCCAATGTCAAGGAAGCGCGCGCCGGGGATATGTCCGACAAGAAACTCCGCCCCGCCATCGCGCTTGTCGGCGGGCATGAAGGCCGAACAATCGACGATCGCCAGATCGTCCGCGCCGAGATTGCGCGCCAGCCAGTCGGTGGTGACCAGGTCGTCCATAGCAGTCTCCTAGCCGCCAGCGCGCGACGCTGCTAGGAGCCTCGCGCCATGACCACGCCCAAACATCTCGGCCAATCGAGCCCGCTGCCCGCTTCTCCCGATGTGGCCGACCTCGATTACGTCCCCAACCCGCGCGCCGGCGAGCTCTATCTGGTGCGCTTCGCCGCGCCCGAATTCACGTCATTATGCCCGGTCACCGGCCAGCCCGACTTCGCGCATCTGGTGATCGATTATGCGCCCGGGAATACCATCCTCGAATCGAAAAGCCTCAAGCTGTTTCTCGGGGCTTTTCGCAATCACGCTGGCTTCCATGAAGATGTTACCGTCGGGATCGGCAAGCGCCTGTTCGACGAGATGGCCCCCAAGTGGTTGCGCATCGGCGGTTACTGGTACCCGCGCGGCGGAATCCCGATCGATGTCTTCTGGCAATCGGGGGAGCCGCCCAAGGGCTTATGGCTCCCCGACCAGGGCGTCGCGCCGTATCGCGGGCGGGGTTAGCAATCTCTTAGCGCGGAGCGGCTTCCGGCGGCACCGCAACATTGGGTTCGCTGGCCAGCTTGGCCGCGGCTTCGGACCTGGTCTTCATGTACAGCCACGCGATCGCCCCGGCGAAGGCGATCAGGCCGAGTGGCACCGCCCAGGCGAAATCCTTGACCAAGGCCAGCGGCGAATCATTGTCGGTTGCGCCGACAATGCCCGCGAACGCGACCCCGAACAGACTTTCGCCGACGATCAGCCCGGTTGCCATCAGCACGCCCAATCGCTCGGCGAAGGCGGGATCGGGCGCGCGGGCGGCCCATTTGTTGTAGAGATAGCCGATCGTCGCGCCGACCGGGATCAGCAGAGTCAGCGACATCGGCAGGTAAATTCCCATTCCAACCGCGAGTGGGGGAAGCGAATATTTGCCGCTGCGGCGAAGCACTTCGTCGACGATGATCACCCCGACGCCAATCAGCGCGCCAAGCCCGATCAAATTCCAGTCGAGGCTGCCGCCGAGCACGCCCTGCGCAATGGCCGAGATCAATGCCGCCTGCGGCGCCGCCAACGCGTTGGGACCGGCACCGGGGGCGCCGACAAAGCCGAACGCATCGTTGAGGATAGTCAGGATCGGCGGGATCACTAACGATCCGAAGATCACGCCGATGATCAATGCGACTTGCTGTTTCCACGGGGTTGCACCGACCAACTGGCCGGTCTTGAGATCCTGCAGATTGTCGTTGGCGATGGTCGCGACGCCAAAGATGATTGCAGTGACGAACAGAGCGTAGGCCACGAGGCTCTGCGACGCATCGACCCCCAGATCACGCCCGAAGATTGCGACCAGCACCAGCGAAATGCCGAGTACGGTGAGGATCCCGACCCCCGACACCGGGCTGTTTGAGGCCCCGATCAGGCCCGCCATGTAACCGGTGATCGCAGCGATGATTGCCCCGGCGACGAGGATGTAGAGCAAGCTGAGGCCGATCGTCAGCATTGGCGCGGCGGCGATCGGACCCGACTGGGCGAAGGCCGACAGCAATAGGCCGATCGGGATCATCGAACCGAGGATGGTGACGCCAATGATTCCGATCGGGATGTCGCGTTCGGTCAGCGCCAGACTGTCCTGCCCGCCCTTGGCGCGGGCGCGGCTGGCGGCGAGCGCCGAGGTGACGCCCTTGATGATCGGGCCGATGATCTTGAGCAAGGTCCAGATGGCAGCGACGCCGATCGTTCCCGCACCGATGAAGCGGACTTTCTCGCGGAATACGGTGCCGACCAGTGTCTCGAGATCGGCTGCCGAGGTCAGCCCGGCGAGCCCGGTCTGCCACGGCACCAGCACGAACCAGCTGATGATCAGCCCGGCGAGCATCGCGATCCCGACTGCCATGCCGACCAGATGGCCGACCCCGATCAGCGCCATCGACAGGCTGGTCGAAACGGTGGTCGCGCCGCCGCCAAACGGTAGGGCGCGCGCGGCCTCGGTCGCGACATATTTGGTCTGGGCGATGAGCGCGTAAGCGGCCGAGACGAGCGAGCTCCAGATGATCATCCGCAGCCCGATGCGATTTTCCTCCGCTCCGCCGACGCCTGCACCGACCTTGAGCACTTCGGCAGCGGCGACGCCTTCGGGATAGGGAAGGTCACTGCCGGTCACCAACGCGCGGCGCAGCGGAACCGAGAACATCACGCCAAGCACGCCGCCAAGCCCGATTACGGCAACCGACAGCCAGAACGGGAAGCCGGTCCACCAGCCGACCATGATCAGCCCGGGCAGGACGAAGATGATCGCCGACAATGTCCCCGCCGCCGAGGCGATGGTCTGCACGATATTATTTTCCTGGATCGTCGCATCGCGGAAGAATTTGAGCACGGCCATCGAGATTACCGCGGCAGGGATCGAGGTGGCGAACGTGATCCCCAGCTTGAGCCCGAGATAGACGTTGGCGGCGGTGAACAGCAATGTGAGGATCGCGCCGATGACGATCCCGCGGAACGTCAGTTCCTTGAGCTGGTCGCTGGTGGAGGGGGTGGTGGCCATGCGCGGTTCCTAAAGTTTGGTGTTGCGGTTGGGCGGGGTCGGCAGGCTGTCGTCCCGGATGAAGCGGATATTCATGTCGTAACGACGCAATGTGAGGGTCGTCCCGTCGAGCTTGAGCGGTTCGCGGACGAACGCGGTCTGCTTGTAAGCGCCCTGCATCCTGGTCGAGGTGAGGTAAATCGTGCCGCCTTCGCTGATCCAAGTGCCTTCGGCATATTCCGAGACCGCGCCGTAATCGAGCGAATATTCGAACTTGCCGTCGGCTTCGAGCTCGATCGCGGCGGCCATTTCCATCTGGCTCGAGGCATAGAAGCCGGTGAGGTCGGCGAGGGCTAACATTAGTGCGAGCATCATATGGCGAACCCTGACTTCAGGAAGGTCGTTGCGAACGCGCAATGCAGTGCGACCCCGCGGGGCATCGCGGCTTCATCGACCAGCATCGCCGGATTGTGAAGCGGCGCGCGGGCCAGCGGATCGCCGCCCGACGGGGCCACGCCAAGGAACGCCATCGCGCCGGGAGTGCGTTCGAGCACGTAGGCAAAATCCTCCCCGCCCATGCTCGGTGCGGGAGCGAGGAAATAGTCGGAACCGGCCAGCCGCTCGATCAACGCGACCGCGCGCGGATCATTGACGGTGGCGGGATAGCCGGGCTCGATCTCGACCTCGGCAGTGCAGCCGTGGGCGAGCGCGACATGGGTGCAAATGCGCTCGAACGCGGCGCGGGCGCGGGTTCGTCCGGCGGGGGACAAGGTGCGCAAGGTGCCGAGCAATTCGACTGCTTCGGGGAGGACGTTGTGGGTCGTGCCGGCGCTGATCTTGGTGATCGACAGCACCACCGGGTCGGTGGTTACCGGGGTGCGGCGCGCGACCTCGGTCTGCAGCGCAAGGACAATCTCGGCAGCGACCGGGACCGGGTCGATTGCGTCGTGCGGCATTGCGGCGTGACCGCCCTTGCCGATGATCCGTGCGTGCAACGTATCGGTTGAAGCGAGCATGGCGCCGGGGCGGCAGGCGACCGCGCCGCCGGGCAGATTGGGCCAGATGTGAAGCGCGAAGGCGGCGTCGGGCACGGGATCGTCGAGCAGCCCTTCGGCGATCATTGCCCGCGCGCCGTGCATCCCCTCCTCGCCGGGCTGGAACATGAACAGGATTTTGCCCGCGAACATGTTGCGGCGAGCGCACAGCAAGCGCGCGGCGGTGGCAAGCATCGCCGAATGGCTGTCATGGCCGCAAGCGTGCATCGTGCCGTCAGTGCGACTGGCGAAGTCGAGACCCGTAGCTTCGCGGATCGGCAGCGCATCCATGTCGCCGCGCAGCAGGACTGTGCGCGACGCATCGCCGATGCCGGTGCCCTCGAGCAAGGCGACGAAGCCGCTGGTCGAGGCGCTGTCGCGGATGACCAGCGGAAGGCCGGCCAGCGCGGCCTTCAACTTGTCGCGGGTGCGCGGGCAGTCGAGCCCAAGTTCGGGGTCGGCATGGATGTCGCGGCGCAGCGCGATCGTCGCGGGTTGTTCGTCCACCGCCGCGTCGCTCCACCGATCGAGCAGATCGAGGCTCATTCGATATGCACCCCCGCGGGCACCGGGCTGCTATGGCGGCGGAGCACTTGCCAGCCGGCGTCGGTCTTGGCCCACACATCGGTCAGCAGCACGCGCTCGTCGATGGTATGGCCCATGAAGCGCAATTTCCACTGCGCATCGACAGTGGCGACGATCGTCTGGTCGAGCCGCACCGAATCGGTGACCCGCACTTCGAGACTGGCAATATCCATCTTCTCGAGCGCGCCGAGCCAGTCTTCGAGCCCGACCGCAACGGTCCCGGTCGAGCGAATGCCGACCAGTTTGAACAAGGGATGGATCAGCTTGCGCAGCGCCGCTTCGTCCTTGGCGAACAAAGCGTCGCGCCACGCGCGTTCCAGATCGGCAACATCGGGCGACTTAGCGACCACGGAATAGTCCACCAAGCACGCCGCGGAGCAATCGACCGGTCAACTGGCGGCCAACCGAGCTGGCGACCGAGCGCGCGGCCGAGGTCAGCACCTTGTCGGTCAGGCTTGGCTTCGCCGCTTCGCGCGCTGCGCGCGCCGCTTGGCGCTCGGCTTCACGCTCGCGGGCGAGTTCCAGCCGTTGTTCGGCAGCGTGTTGCTGCGCTTCCATCCGCGCGGAGACTGCAGCGGCCTGCGCCTGCGCCTTGGCAGTCTGCGCATCGAGCTTGGCCTGGACTGCGGCGCTCTTGTCAGCCTCGGTCTTGGCGACCGTAACCGCCGCAGCAGCGGCCGCTTCATCGCCCTTGGCCTTGATGATCTCCTCGGCCGACTGGCGGTCGATCAATGCATCATATTTGCTGCCGATGGCGTCGGTGGTGACGAAGATCGTGCGTTCTTCGGGCGTGATCGGGGCAACCCGCGATTCGGGCGGTTTGATCAAAGTCCGCTCGACCGGGCTTGGCGCGCCGTCGGGCTGGAGCAACGACACCAACGCCTCGCCGATCTTGAGTTCGGTGATCGCGGTTGCGACATTGACCCCGGGGTTGGCGCGGAAGGTGTCCGCCGCAGCCCGCACCGCCTGCTGGTCGCGCGGGGTAAAGGCATTAAGCTTATGCTGGATGCGGTTGTTGAGCTGCGCCGCGACCTTGTCGGGGATATCGATCGGGTTCTGGGTGATGAAATAGACCCCGACGCCCTTCGACCGGATCAGCCGGACGACCTGCTCGACCTTTTCGAGCAGGCCCTGGGGGGCATCGTCGAACAGCAAATGCGCCTCGTCGAAGAAGAAACACAGCACCGGCTTGTCGGGATCGCCAATCTCGGGGAGCTGCTCGAACAATTCACTCAACAGCCACAGCAGGAATGTGGCGTAAAGGCGTGGGGAGGCCATCAATTTGTCTGCGGCGAGGATGTTGACGATCCCCCGACCCTGATCGTCGAGGGCGATGAAATCACGCAATTCTAGCGCGGGCTCACCGAAAAAATGGTCGCCGCCTTGGCTGCGCAACTGCAGCAGATTGCGCTGGATCGATCCGATCGACTGCTTGGAGACATTGCCATATTGCAGCGTCAATTCGTCGGCGCGCTCGCCGCATTCGACCAGCATCGCCTGCATGTCGTCGAGGTCGAGCAGCAGCAGCCCTTCCTTGTCGGCGATGGTGAAGGCGATCGTCAGAACGCCTTCCTGCACATCGTTCAAATTCATCAGCCGTGACAGCAACAGCGGCCCCATCTCGCTGATTGTGGTACGGATCGGGTGGCCGCTTTCGC
>JBKJUB010000112.1:0-11275 GCA_046590765.1 Sphingomicrobium sp.
TCAAACTCTCAAGTTGATATACGACAAGCGCGGCGGAATAGGCCACGCAAGCCGGATCTCTGGGAGCCGTTCCTGCACAAATATACAAACTGGTGTGTTTGCGTATTAGGACATTTGCTTCCCCCACCACGGCAAGCCGCAGCGAAAGTCACATTAAGGAACGGCATAAATTTGACTGATCGATCGATACCCAGAGGCTATCGAAGACCAGGCCGCCGCCCACATGTCCCTTCATCTAAACCAACAATGTCAAAGAGCCGACGAGCCTCTTTACCCGAGCTGTAAGGTCGGGTGTCGCTGGACGACTATAAGAGGCACGAAACGGTAGCGGGCCAAGTAGGCCGCCGCCGTTGCTGTGACCGGGCATATATGGGTGAGCATTTCACCCGTCAACGCCTTTTTTCAAAAAGTTGGGAACTCGTTCGAAAAATTGGGCACTCGGATCGGTGCGAACAGCGTTGCTTCCGGCCGCATCGACCCGCCGTCCTTAGGCGGGCAAACCTTTACGCCGTCTGAATATAGGTCCGCATCGCTTCCGCTTCGGCCTCGATCCGCTCGATGCGGAACTTGACCAGATCGCCGATCGACACGATTCCCTTGAGCTCCCCACCAGAGGAAACCACTGGTAAATGGCGGATTCGCCGCTGGGTCATCAGCGCTAGGGCGGACAGCACATCGGTATCGGGTTCGATCACGATCGGGGGCGAACTCATCGCCCGGCTGACGGGCCAGTCGAGCACCTGCGCCCCATATTCCTTGAGCGAATAGATCAGGTCGCGCTCGGACAAAATGCCTTTGATCTCGCTCCCGTCCATCACCAGCAGGGCACCGATTCGCTTGGTGCCAAGCTCAATGACCGCGTCACCAAGCGGCGAATCGGCCGCGATCGAGGCGACCTCGCTGCCTTTGGACGACAGGATTGCGGCGATGCTCATGGCCAATTCCTTCTTGGCTGGTGCGAGGGTTGATAGTCCCACGAACGCTCGCCAAAGGAAAGCCATGCCCCGCCCCGACCCCCTGCCCCGCCCGCCAGCAAGCCATATGAGCAAGCTCAAGCGCTCGCTGAAGCTGCTTGGCTGGTTCGCCGCGCTGGTAGCCGCGATCGCGACCCTATTGGTCGCACAAGGCCAGAGCGCGCTTCACATTCATATGCTGATCGCCACCGCGCTCGGCATGGGGCTGGCGGTATTCATTGGCGGCGCCCTGATGCTGCTGATCTTTTACAGCGCGGCGAGCGGCCATGACGAGGCTGCCTCGCGCTACGACCCGGAGAGTGACCAATGACCGACGAACCCTGCGTCCCGATCCTGCGGGTCGTCCCCGGCCCGAGTGACATCAACGCCAATGGCCACATCTTCGGCGGCTGGGTTTTGAGCCAGATGGATATTGCCGCCGGCATCGTCGCCTCGCGCCGCGCGAATGGCTCGGTCGCGACGGTGGCGATCGAAAAGATGGAGTTCCTCGCCCCGATCAACCTGCGCGACCTGATCAGCGTCTACGCCAAGGTCGAGCGGACCGGGCGCACTTCGATGGCGATCCGGATCGAGGTCGTCGCTACCCGCGACCGCGGCACCACCGACGTCAAGGTCACCGAAGGCGTGTTCACCTTCGTCGCGCTCGACGACCAGCATCGGCCGCGGGCGGTGGATCCGGCCTAGACGGCGAAAAGGCCCCGCACGAATGTGCGAGGCCTATCCACTGATACAAACGATACGCTTAGGAACTAGAATTCGAGCTGGGCGCGGATTGCCGCAGTGTCCGACTTATAGTCGCGCTTGTTGATCGGGGTCAGGTCGATCGCCGAGAACAATGGCGACACCGCTCGCGGTCCGCCGGTGATGTCGACATGGCCATATTGCGCCATGAAGCGGAGGTAATCCATCGGGTTCCAGATCAGGCTGAGCTGATAGCCAAGCTGCTTGCCGCCATTGAGGTAATTGGGATTGGCGACGGTGCGGTTGGTGCCTGCCGGACCAACCCCGTCGTTGAGGTTGAGGTAATCGACCCGGGCGTTGAGCTGGATCGCGCCCCAGCCGCCCTTGTCGAACGGCTTGAGGACCTTGGTACGGTCCCACTTGCCGCCCTTGTAGCCGCGGCTCTCGCCGGTGAAGTAGTAACCGACCTCGCCGTAAGCGCCTTCGAACGAGGGGTCGCCGTTGAGCGCTACCGCACCACCCGGGATGGTATCATTGGTCCCAGCCGAGCCGTTGAGCGCCGCAATCTGGGCGGCATTATAAGCGTGGCGAACCCACAATTTCTGCGCTTCGCCGGCAAAGTGAAACGACTTGAACACGCCGCCCAGTTCGAGCCCGACGCTATCGTCGCCATCCGACGCAATGTTGCCAGTATCGACGAAGCGCTGGTCGGTGATCTGGGTCAGCGGCCGCGAACGATATTGTTGCGCCAGTCCTTCCTGGTTGTTGACCCGGTGATGATAGCTAGCACCGAGGTGGAGGAAGCCCGAGCCGACCGGCGGCGAATAGGTCCCGCGGATCGATGCCTCCCAGCCGGTGCGGTTGAAGCTGGCATCGTTGATCGTGGTCGAGAACAGGCCAGCCGACAGCGTGTAGCGATCGGCGGTCTTGTCGGCCAGGCTGAGCCCGATGCCGAGGCGGCGATTATAGTTGAACGCATCGGTGAAGCTGGCGCGTTCGAGCATCGACCCGAGCCGCGACGAGGTCATCGTCTCAAGACTGCTGTACGGATAGAAGTTGCCGACCGTGACGGTCAGCGGGCTGTTCTTGAAGTCGTAACTAAGCAGGATGTCTTCATAATCGACCGCGCCCTGGGCGAAGTTGAACTCGGCCTTATATTTGAAACCGCCGGGCAAGCCGCCCTCGGCGCCGAACACCAGACGCCGCGCTCGGGTGTTGAAGCCAAGGTTGGCATAGTTGAGCCCGCCGACGCTGCCGCGGCGCTCATTACCATTGGGGAAGCCGACGTAGCCGGCATCAAACTGCATGAAGCCCTTGGGCTTGAAGCTAAAGCCCGAATCCTTGTCGGCAAACTCGGGCCCGCCCTTCCATGTCGGGGTGGCCTTGACCATCGAGGTCTTGATCGTCTCGAGCTGTGCCTGGAGCGCCTCGACTTGCTGCGACAGCAATTCGATCTTGGCCTGGGCATCGTCGACCGGAGTTGCGGCGGCGATCGCCGCATCGGCGGCCGCGTCCGACGGATCGGGATCGGTCGGCTCGGGCGTTGCTGCCGGCGCGGGATCTTGCGACCAGGCCGGCGCCGACAGGATAAGCGCGCTGCTCGCAAGCAAGGCGCGAAGGACGAGATGGCGGTTCATTCGATGTTCCTTATTCCCCCGCCCCCGCCGGTCGGCGAAGGCCACTGCACAATTTTACTTGAGCGAGCCCAGGTTCAGCGGGCTGAGCGTGCGCGCCGCCTGCTGGGCGCGAGCGCGGACCCCATTGGGTGACGACACCAGCCCACCCGATAGCAGGTAGCCCTTGGTCCCGAACGCGCTCTCTTTGGTGAATTCGAGCGCATAGGCCTTCACTGCCGGGATTGCGGCGGCATGGGCGTTCTTAATGTAGATGTAGAGCGGCCGCGCACCAGGATATTGGAAGGTGCTGATCGTCGCATAGGTCGGCGACACTGCGGAAATTTGCAGGCCCTTGAGGCGGGTGGCATTCTCTTCGAGGTAGCTGTAGCCGAAGATCCCGATCGAGCCCGGATTGGCTTCGAGCTTCTGGACGATCAGATTGTCATTCTCGCCAGCTTCGATGAACGCGCCATCGGTGCGCACGCCGGTGCAGATCGCCTTGAACTTGGCTTCGTTGCTCTTCTTGAGTGCGGCCATGCTCGGGTTCGATTCGCACGCTGGGGTCATCAGCAACTCGGCCAGCGCATCGCGCGTGCCCGACGTCGTCGGCGGACCGTAAACGCGGATCGGCAGCGCCGGCAGGCGAGCGTCGACGTCGCGCCAGGTCTTCGATGTGTTGGGCTTGCCGAACGGGGTCTTGGCAAGTGCCACATAAATCGCGCGGAGCGACACACCGGTCATTCCGGTGGCCTTTGATGTGGCCAGCGCGATACCGTCGAGTCCGACCTGGATTTCGGTAATCTGGTTGACGCCGTTCGAAGCGCATAATTTGGCTTCGGACGCCTTCATCCGGCGCGAGGCATTTTCGACATCGGGGAAGCGCTCGCCAACCCCACCGCAGAACAATTTCATGCCCGCGCCAGTACCGGTCGATTCAATGATTGGCGTGCCAAGTCGCGGGTTGGCACGCGCGATCCGCTCGGCAACCATCTTGGCGAACGGATAAACGGTCGAGGACCCGACCGCGCGCATCTGGTTGCGGGCGTCGGCGGCCGACGGACTAGCGATGGAGGCAATTATGGCGATGCCAAGCATCGCGGACTTACCAGTCATTTTTTCAATTCCCCTAGGGCGGACATGCTCCGCCGCTGCGCCGCGAATAGGAGTTCGACGAGACTGTGCGATGACTCGATTGTTGCAGTTTTTTGACGGGGCTTTTGGGCAACAAAAAAGGCGGCCAATCCCGAGGGATCAGCCGCCTTTTCCAATTGCTCGATGCTTAGCTTGCGCTGGCGTCGTCGCTTCCGGTCTCGTCGGCGCGCGGACGGCGAACGCGGCGCTTGGGGCGCGGCGCTTCCTCATCGGATGACGGCGCAAAATCCGCACTGGCGTCGCCGCCAATGGCCGGTGGCAGGACCGCGAAGTCGATCCGCTCGTCACCCTCGTCGCGCGACGCCGACCGGCTACGGCCGTCATTATCGTCACGCACGCGGCCATTGGATCGCGGAGCGCGCGGCTCGGGACGGTCGCTGGTCGAACGATCGGCCAGCGGCCTGTCGTCGCGCTGGCGGTCGCTGGCTTGGCGGTCGCCGCTTTGGCGGGGGCGACTGCGCTGCGGCTGCTCATCCGACCGGCTGCGCTGCTGCTGACGCGGCTGCTCATCGTCCGATTCGCCGTCATTCTCATTATCGCCGTCCATGTCGGCGTCCATCCGGTCGTCGCCATCATCGTCATTATAGCCGTCATCGTCGCGTTGGCGCCGCGGCTGCTCATCGGCACGCGGACGGCTTTCGCCGAGCATGCGGAAGTAATGATCGGCGAATTGCAGATAATATTCGGTCTGGACACGATCGCCAGCAAGCTGCGAATCACGCGCCATGCTCTTATATTTTTCGAGCAGTTGCGCAGCGTTGCCGCGCTGGCGGTTGTCCTGCCGATTACCGCTATTGTTGCCGCCCGAAATGCCTCGGGGTTGCTGTCCACCACGACCGCGACGGCGGCCGGTCTGACGATTATTGATCAAGCTAAATTTCCTCGTCGCACTGGCGCTTGTGGCGCCTGAAAACCTCTTACTCAAAGGCCTTTCCATCCCATCCCCCCAACCAGTCCGCACACGGATTGCGCCCGGGCCCCTGATGATCGTGCACATGATGAGAGTCGTGTCACACGGCCGATTTCGTCGGGGGTAGCGGCGGGGAGCGCTGCGATCGTTCGGACGCGGCCCCGTTGCTGAAACAAGATGTAGGGCCTTAAATCGAATATACCAAGCACTTTCGACTAATGATTCAAATCAATAGCGCCCTCGCCCTGCCCGCCAGATCAAGCGACAGGCGCACTTGGTGCCCAGCAGCTTTGAACAATTGAACAGCGCTAACTGCCTGATCATGCCCGATTTCTATTGCGGCCAAACCATTTGGCGCGATCAGCCGGCCGATCACTGGTGCCAGGCGGCGATAATCATCGAGCCCGTCGGGCCCGGCGAACAGCGCCTCGGCCGGCTCAAATTCGGCAACACCAGGGCCAAGCTCGGCTTCTTCCGCCACATAAGGCGGGTTAATCAGCACCAAGTCGAACGTCTCGTCGATCCCGTCAGCCCAATCGCCGATCTTCAATTCTGCGCGGGGTGCAAGGCCGAGCCGCCTGGCATTGGCCCGCGCATAGCCCAGCGCTTCCTCCGAAGCGTCGATTCCCAGGCCAGTGGCCTCAGGCCATTGGTCGAGCGCCGCGAGCAGCAAGGTGCCCGGCCCAGTGCCAAGGTCAAGGATCCGCTTTGGCCCATCGGTCCCGGCGAAATGGCCGATGGCCGCAGCTATCAACGTCTCGCTGTCGGGCCGCGGGATCAATGCGCCAGGCCCGACCGACAGCTCGATATTCCAGAAGGCGCGCTTGCCGGTGATATACGCCACTGGTTCCCCCTCCGCACGCCGCTCCACCAGATCGCGGAAATGCGCCGGCGCAGGGCCAACCGGGGGTGCAAGCAGCAGCACTTCGCGCTCGACATCAAGGGCGTGGGCCATCAGCAATTCGGCATCGAGCCGCGCGGTGTCGCTGGTGGGTTTGAGCCGCTCGGTCGCGTCGGCCAATGCGCGGTTAAGCGGGTTCAATCGTCGATCTCATCAGTCGTCAAGGCTCGCCAGCCGCTCGGCTTCATCCTCGGCGATCAACGCCTCGGTCAACTCGCGAAGCCCCGGCCCCTCGAGAATCTCGGGCAATTTATGCAGGGTCAAATTGATCCGGTGATCGGTCACGCGGCCTTGCGGGAAATTATACGTGCGGATGCGCTCCGACCGGTCGCCCGATCCGACCATCGACTTGCGCGCGCCCGCCCGCGCACTCGCCAGCCGCTCGCGCTCAAGCTCGTACAATCGCGTCCGCAGCACCCGCAGCGCCTTGGCCTTGTTCTTGTGCTGCGACTTCTCATCCTGCTGGATGACCACTAGTCCGCTCGGCAGATGGGTGATCCGGACCGCGCTGTCGGTGGTGTTGACCGACTGCCCGCCCGGCCCCGAGGAGCGATAGACGTCGATCCTGAGGTCGGCCTCGTTGATTTGGACGTCCACCTCCTCGGCTTCGGGCAAGACCGCCACCGTTGCCGCCGACGTATGGATTCGCCCGCCGCTCTCGGTCGTCGGGACGCGCTGGACGCGGTGGACGCCGCTCTCGAACTTCAACCGCGCGAACACGCCCGCGCCGTTGATTGAGGCAACGGCTTCCTTGAATCCGCCGACGTCCGACGCCGACGCGCTGATCATTTCGAACTTCCAGCCCTGTTCCTCGGCAAAGCGCTGGTACATCCGCATCAGGTCGCCAGCGAACAACGCCGCCTCGTCGCCGCCAGTCCCGGCGCGCACTTCGAGCATCGCCGCGCGCTCGTCGGCGGCGTCCTTGGGCAGCAGCCGCAGCGCCAGGGCGCGCTCGGCAAGCGGCAGCCGCGCCTCGATATCGAGCAATTCTTCCGACGCGATAGCGCGCAATTCTTCGTCGGCATCCTTGGTCATCACCGTCAGGCTGTCGCGCTCGGCGCGCAACCGCCGGACCTCGCGCGCCGCCTCGGCAACCGGCTCGACCTGGGCATATTCCTTGGACAGCCGCACAAACTCCTCGGGCGCGAGATTCCCCGCCGCCATCGCGTTACCGATGTCATGTCTGCGCGCCTCGATCGACACGATTTTCTCAAGCGAGATTCCCTTCACCTGCGGAGCGCCTCGGCAAGCTGATCGAAGGTCACTAGCTGTTGCTCCCCAGTTGCAAGATTTTTGACCTGCGCGCCGCCAGCGTCGAGTTCGCTGTCGCCAATGATCACCGCGTAGCGTGCGCCAGCGGCGTTGGCCCGCTGCATCCGCTTTTTCATATTCCCGCGATAGCCGCAGTCCGCCGCAATCCCCGCCCGCCGCAAATCGGCAACAACCTTCGCCGCGACTGCCTCAGCCGCTTCGCCCATGGGCACCAGCACCGCTACCGGCTGCTCCACCGGCGGCGCCTCAATCATCATCGCCAATCGCTCGATTCCCGCCGCCCAGCCAACCGCTGCTGTGTCCGGTCCGCCAAGCTGCGCGATCAACCCATCGTACCGACCACCGGCAAGCACCGTGCCCTGCGCGCCAAGTCGGTCAGTCATGAATTCGAACGCGGTGTGGCGATAATAATCGAGACCCCGCACCAGGCGCGGCGCGCGTTCCCATGCCACCCCGGCGGCATCGAGGCCGCTGGTCACGGCAGCGAAGAAGTCGCTCGCCTCGCTGGTCAAAAAGTCATCGATCGACGGCGCGCTGTCGGCGATCGGCCAGTCCGAATGTGCCTTGCTGTCGAGGATCCGAAGTGGGTTGCGATCAAGCCGGTCGCGGCTTTCCTCCGACAGATCGTTCCGCCGCGCCGAGAAATGTTCGTACAACGCGTCGCGCCACGCCGAGCGCGTCACCGGATCGCCCAACGTGTTGAGTTTGAGCACGACCCCACTGATTCCGAGTTCGGACAAAAGCTGCGCGCCCAGTGCGATCGCCTCGACATCAGCCTGAGGCTCTGCAGCGCCAATGATCTCGGCATCGAGCTGGTGGAATTGGCGGAACCTGCCCTTTTGAGGTCGCTCATAGCGAAAAGCGGGGCCGTGGGTCGCGACCTTCAACGGGATGAATTGTTGCCAGCCCTCGCTGAGATAGGCGCGAGCGATCCCGGCAGTGAATTCGGGGCGTAGCGTGACGTTTTCGCCGCCCTTGTCCTCGAACGAGTACATTTCCTTCGATACCACATCGGTGGTTTCACCGATCGTCCGCGCAAACACCGCGGTCGGTTCGATCACTGGTACTTCCACCCGCTTGAACCCGTACAATCGGCGCACACGATCAAACGCCGCGATCACCGCGTGAAAGCGGTCGGCTTCTTCTCCGAGAAGGCTTTGGGTGCCCCTGACGGGCTGCGGCGTCGAACTCATTGCGCGCCCTTGGCATATTTTGACGTTTTCACAAATGCAAGGAACGCCTAGAGGCTGCCAGATCATGAACATCGAGCTCATCCCTGCGGGCGAAGACCCGCCCAGCATCGTCAACGTCCTGATCGAAGTTCCGATCGGCGGCGAGCCGGTCAAATATGAATTCGACAAGGCATCGGGGGCGATCTTCGTCGACCGAATTCTGCACACGCCAATGCGCTACCCCGCCAATTACGGCTTCATCCCGCAGACCCTGTGCGGCGACGGCGACCCGCCCGATTGCCTGGTAATGCCCCGCTGGGCGATCCAGCCGGGCTGCGTCATCGCCGCGCGGCCGGTCGGCGTGCTCTATTTGGAAGATGAAGCCGGCACCGACGAGAAACTGCTCGCGGTCCCGACGACGCGCATCTCTCCTTATTACAAGGACGTCGCCGACTATACCGATTTGCCGCCGATTGTGGTCGATCAGATCGAGCATTTCTTCACCCATTACAAAGATCTCGAGCCCGAGAAATGGGTCCGGGTCGGAAAATGGGGTGGCCGTGACGATGCCTATCGAGTGGTGCTCGACTCGCTGGAACGGGCGCGGAAACGCTGAGCCAGGAACAAATTCCTGAAGCTGATCATCACCGCTCGTCCGGTCGGGTCGAGCAAGTCGGACTGATAGTTCGACGGAACCCCGCCCAGCCCATCGCGCACCTTGGGCCGGGCGTTGAACAGATTGTCGACTTCCAGCCGGACCGAACTGCCGAACAGCCACGGATGCTTGGCGACCAGGTCGAACCGCTCGCCCAGGTTGGCGAACAAGCGAAGGTTGGCCGTGGTCAAAGGCGAGAATTTGAAGTCGCCATTGGCGCCGCCCTTGACCCGCGTGCCGCTGCGCCAGTTGCCCGAGAGGCGCGCGCCGAGGCCGTTGTTCGACCAGCCGGCCTGCATTTCGATCTTGTGGCGTGGCGTTCCGCCGGCCTGGCCGCTGGCATCGCCATGCAGCTAATCGAGTTTGGGCACGCCCGTACGGATCGTCGCTTTGTCGACCAAGGTAACTGTATGCGTCAGCGACAATTGCAGCCGCCCGCGATTGGGTCCGCCAAAGCCGCCGCCCCTGCCCCCACCGAACCCGCGACCACCGCCCGCGCCCTCGCCGCGCGGTCGATCGCCCGCTGCCTGGCCCTGTGGCGGTGCTCCACCAAGCGGCGCAAAGCGCGACTGGAAATGCTCGATCCTCGCCGGCGACGACCGCGCCGATTTGAGCGATTTGGTAAAATCTAACCCCCAACGAAAGGTCTCGCGCCGCGACTGGTCGAATTTGACCGGAGGAAGGTCGACGCTGATCAAGGTGCCGCCACTGCGAATGAAGCGACCGGGGAGAATGGCCAATGAGACTTGTGGGATTTTCGACCAACGGTCAGGCGAACAGCTTGAGTCCCGCGATTGCAGCGACGATTGTCAGGATCAGCAGCAGGCGGACCAAGGTCGCTGGCTCATTGAACAATACCATGCCGACAATCACCGTCCCGACCGCGCCGATCCCGCCCCACACGACATAAGCGGTGCCCATCGGGATTGACCGCGCAGCATGTTCAAGCAGCCCCATGCTTATCGTCACCGAGCCGAGGAAGGCCAACGTCCACGGCAGGTTGCGGAAATTATCGACGAAGCGAAGCGCGGTGGTGAAGCCGACTTCGAACAGCCCGCCAAGGATCAATAATAGCCACGCCATGTTTCGTCCCCGCAACCATCGCCGCCCACGGCGGTTGAGCGGGCATGGCAAGCCTTTCCCACATCGGCAAGAGCATCGCACCGTGGCGATTCCTGATGTTCTTCGTACTGCTGGCGATCGGGATTGCTATCGCGATCGGGCCGATGGGCTGGTCGAAGGGCGTGCTTGCCGGGTTTGATATTGCGGCGCTCGGCTTCCTCGCCAGTTGCGTCCCCACGTTTCGCTATGACTCGAAAAAAATGCGGGAAGTAGCCGAGGAGAATGATGCCAACCGCGTCGTCCTGCTCGGCTTAAGCTTCCTGATCGCTGTCGTGATCATGGCTGCCGTACTGGCCGAGCTTGGCCAGAAGGATCAGATGGGCCCGTGGGACAAGGGGTTGGTCGCGGCCAGCCTGGTCCTGGTGTGGTTGTTCACCAACGCGGTCTACGCTTTGCACTACACGCATTTGTTCTACACCGCCGCGGCTGGCGGAAAGGATATGGCTGGCCTGAACTTTCCGGCAACCAAGGAGCCGCTGATGAGCGACTTCGTCTATTTCGCCTTCACACTGGGGGTCGCGGTACAGACCGCCGATGTCGAGGTCACCAGCCGCCACATCCGCAAGGTCGTCACTGCGCATTGCGTCGCCGGCTTTTTCTTCAACCTTGGCGTGCTGGCCCTGACCATCAACGTGCTCGGGTCGAGCTAGGCCGCCACCTCGAGGCTCGGGGTGACATCCTGCGGCCGGCGCGCGGCGAGGAAACAGCCGGCGACGATCAGCGCGGCGCCGGCCAGCGTGAACGGCGACACCGTCTCGCGAAATACCAGCCAGCCGAACAGCATCGCCCACAGGAACGAGGTATATTCGGTCGCCGCAAG
>JBKJUB010000131.1:0-5541 GCA_046590765.1 Sphingomicrobium sp.
CGACGCGGCGGGGTTGGCGACGGGGATTTCGATGATGTCGATGCGGAATAAGGCCGTGCGGGTATCGCCCGCGACATCGCCGATGCAGCCGCTAAGCTCCTCGGTCTTGCGCACCCCCGAGGTGCCCGAATTATAGACCAGGATGCGGCCGTCGCCCTCCGGCCCCTTGACCACCGAATGGGTGTGGCTGCCGCGGCAGGTCTGGACCTGCCCGACCTGGCGTGGGCGCGCGATGTCCGAAATGTCGAAAATGCGTAAGCCGCGGAAGCGCTCGGGGGTGATGTCGCGGCTGTTGCCCTGCAACCCGCAATCGGTCCGCCCGCGGGCTTCTTGCGCCGACATGAGCAGCAGGTTCCCGACCACCGAAACATCGCCCTGGCCGCCGGGGCACACCACCGAGCTGATCTGGACCGGGATGCCGTTGGCGCCCAGCCGATAGATGTTGAAGCCGTGATAATTGCCGACGAACAGGCGGTCGCCGTCGAACGCCATGTCGGTCTGCGCGAAGCTCAGCAGCGGGTTGCGCTCGGACCATTCGGCGTCCTTGGACTTGGCATCGCCGGGGCGCGGATCATCGCCTGGTTTGGCGCCTTTCTTGGCCTTGGGCTTGGGCAAGTCGGCCGGGTTGGCAGGGTCGAAGAAGCCCGCCGGGCGCGGCAACGAGGCGATCTTTTCGAGGTTGAGGATCGCCTGGCCAGCGTCGGCATAGCCCGCCTTGAGGTCGGAACGCGGATCGGTCGAGAAGGTCGCGCGCAGCGTATCCATTTTCTTGATTTCGGCGGTCTGTTCGTTGCTGACGTCGTTGCTGAACTGGTACAGGATCGGATCGGCCGCAGTGCCGGGATGCTTGGTCAGCGCCTCGACCATGTCGACCGCGCCGCGATGGTGGGCGATCATCAGGTCGAGAAACTGGCGGTCGAACGCGATCCCCTTGGCGGCGGCGAGCGCGGCCAATTGCGCGGGTGTTGCCATGCCCTTCATCGCCGGACCCGAATGATCCATCGCGTGGCCGGGCATCATCATCGCCGCATGGTCCGCCGCAGCCATCACCAGCGGCGCGCGGCGCTCGGTCAGCCAGCCGCGCATGAACTTCATTTCATCCTTCTGCGACGCCAGGATGCGTGCCGCGATGGTTAGCAATATCGGATGGTTGGTGCGGGTCGGCGCAAGCGTCGACATCTCCACCGCCTGGTTATGATGGACGATCATCATCTGCATGAAGTCGACGTCGGCGCCGATGAAACTGGTGTTGGCGATCCGCGCCGCCTCGGCGGGGGTGAGGACCCTGACTGGCGCGCCGACCGGGCCTGGCTGGACGATGTTGACCTGCGCCGCCGCAGGAGCGGCGAGGGCGATGACGGTAGTCAGAAAAAAGCTGCGCTTGGTCATGATGTCCCCCGATGAATTTCGCGGGAGACTAGTCGCAAAGTTGACGAAGGGAAGGGGCGATCAGCCCGCGAACGGATCGCGTACCAAAATCGTGTCCTCGCGGTCCGGCGAAGTCGAAACCAGCGCCACCGGGCAGCGAATCAATTCCTCGATCCGGCGGACATATTTGATCGCCTGCGCGGGCAGGTCGGCCCAGCTTCGGGCGCCCGCCGTCGTCCCTTCCCAGCCGGGCATGTCTTCGTAGATCGGCTCGACCGCGGCCTGGTCGGCAGCGTGCGGCGGAAGGTAGTCGTAAATGGTGTCGCCAATCCGATAGCCGGTGCAGATCCTGACCGTCTCGAACCCGTCGAGCACGTCGATCTTGGTCAGCGCGATTCCGGTGATTCCGCTGACCGCCGCCGACTGGCGTACCAGCACCGCGTCGAACCAGCCGCAGCGGCGCTTGCGCCCAGTGACGGTGCCGAATTCGCGGCCGCGTGTCCCAAGCCGCTGGCCGACATCATCGTCGAGCTCGGTCGGGAAGGGGCCGCTGCCGACCCGCGTGGTGTAGGCCTTGACGATCCCCAGCACGAACCCCGCCGCGCCGGGCCCGGTGCCGCTGCCCGCGCCGGTGGTGCCGGCAACGGTGTTGGACGAGGTGACGAACGGGTAGGTGCCATGATCGACGTCGAGCAACACGCCCTGCGCGCCCTCGAACAGGATCCGCCGCCCGCGCCGCTGCGCCTCGTCGAGATCGCGCCACACCGGCCGCGCAAACGACAGCACGAACTCGGCGATTTCGGACAAATCATTCTTCAACCGCTGGCGGTCGACCGGCGGCTCATTGAACCCGGCGCGCAACGCATCATGGTGCGCGCAAAGGCGGTCGAGCAACGGATCGAGCTGGTCGAGATGGGCGAGGTCGCACACGCGGATTGCGCGGCGGCCGACCTTGTCCTCGTAAGCCGGGCCAATCCCGCGCCGCGTGGTGCCGATCTTGCCCGCGCCCGACGCATCTTCGCGCAGCGCGTCGAGATCGCGGTGAATCGGCAGGATCAACGGGCAGGTCTCGGCGATCATCAGCAGCTTGGGATTGATCTCGACCCCCTGGCCGCGCAATTTTGCGACTTCGGATTTGAGCGCCCACGGATCAAGCACCACGCCATTGCCGATGATCGACGGCGTTCCGGTGACGATCCCCGACGGCAGCAGCGATAATTTGTAGACATTGTCGCCAACCACGAGGGTGTGGCCGGCATTATGCCCGCCCTGGAAGCGGACCACCATGTCGGCCTTGGCGGCGAGCCAGTCGACGATCTTGCCCTTGCCCTCGTCGCCCCATTGCGCGCCGATGACGGTGACATTGCCCAAGCGTAATTCCTTAACCCTAAGCGGCCGCTATTCGCCCGAAAAGTCAGCCGCAGTTCAGCGCGCCTCCTATTGAATGGCGACCCAAGCGTCCAGTGAAGAGGTCGGATGAGCAGATGGATCGCGGGTGCCGGGGTCGCGGCACAGTTGGCGGGGAGCATGGTTGTGGCGCAGCAGCGCGAGCGCCTGCCAGCCGAATGCCGCCAAGAAATTGTCGAGCTGTGTCGCGGCGCCGAGGGCGGCTTCCGCTCGTGCATCCGCTCGGTCCTGCCCAGACTCAGCGACACTTGTCGGAAAGCGATCGGGGACCGCGGCGCCTCAACGCCACCGCCCGCAGGGACGCGCGAACTGGCTTATGGCGCCGACCCCAAGCAAAGGCTCGACTTGCTGGTCCCCGCCAACACCCCGCGCGCGCCCTTGCTATTGTTCGTCCACGGCGGCGGCTGGTCGATCGGCGACAAGCGCAGCAGCGCGGGGGTCAAAGCTGCGCATTTCACGTCAGCGGGCTGGGCGTTTGCCTCGGCCAATTACCGGCTGGTGCCGGGCGTGACGGTCGAGCAGCAAGCCGCCGACATTGCCAGCGCGATCGCCTGGGCGCGGGCCAATGCCGCAGTTCACGGGCTCGACCCCGACCGGATCGTGCTGATGGGCCATAGCGCGGGCGCGCACCTCGCGGCGCTGGTCGGGACCGATCCTCGCTACCTCAAGGCTGCGGGCGTGCCGATGGGAGCGGTTCGCGGGGTCGTCCTGCTCGACGGCGCGGGCTATGACATCGCGCAGCAAATGGCGCGCCCGGAAAACCTCGTCGCTGGGATGTATGACGCCGCGTTCGGTAAGGATTCGGCGCGACAGGAAGCATTGTCGCCGACGCTCCACGCCGCCGCACCCAACGTCGCCAATTGGCTGATCCTGCCGATCGGCCGCCGCGACGACAGCAAGGAGCAATCCGAAGGGCTGGCCGCCGCGCTGCGACCCGCCGGTGCCTCGGCCAGGGTTGTGCCAGTCCCCGGTGAGAGCCACGGCAGCCTCAACAAGGGACTTGGCGAAACGGGCGACTTCGCCACCGGGGAAGTCGACAGATTTCTCTCGGCCTTGCGCTAAATTCGAGACGCCTGTGCAACGATCTGCGCCGCGCCCGGTTATAGCGGCGTGGCGGACCATACACCCAAGACGGCAATCTATGCCGCGCTGATCGGCAATGTGCTGATCGCCGTGACCAAGGGCGTTGCCGCGACCATCACAGGAAGCTCGGCAATGCTGAGCGAGGCGGTCCATTCGGCGGTCGATACCGGCAATGCGTTGCTGTTGCTCTACGGTCTCAAGCGCGCCGCCAAGCCGCCCGACGAACGCCATCCGTTCGGTTATGGCCGGGAGCTGTATTTCTGGTGTTTCGTGGTCGCGCTACTGGTGTTCGCCTTGGGTGCCTGCATCTCGCTTTACGAGGGTTTTGATCACCTCCGCCATCCCGAGCCGATCGAGCGCCCGATCATCAATTATGTCGTGCTCGGCCTGGCCTTCCTGTTCGAAGGCGTATCGTGGTGGTTCGGGTGGAAGAGTTTCTCCGCGAGCCGTGGTCGATGCGGGTTCTGGGTGTCGATCCGGGGAAGCAAGGATCCGACCAATTTCATGGTCCTGTTCGAGGATTCGGCGGCGCTGATCGGGATCGTGATCGCGGCGTTCGGCACCTTCCTGTCGGTCCAGCTGGCCGATCCCAGGGTCGACGGCGTGGCCTCGATCCTGATCGGCCTGGTGCTTGCAGCAGTGGCGATCGTGCTTGGCCGCGAAAGCAAGGAATTGCTGATTGGCGAACGCGCCTCGCCCCAGCTTAGCGCGGCCATCCGCGAGACCGTGTCGGAGGAGCCGTGCGTGATCCAGGTGGTCGACATCACCACCTCACAGCTGGCCCCCGATCAGGTAATCGCGACGCTTGGCGTGGTGATCGACGAACGCCTGCACGTCGCCGAAGTCACCCAATTGATCGGCCGGATCGAAGCCGAAGTCCGCGAGCGTCACCCGCAATTGTTCCGCGTGTTCATCCGCCCGCAAGCGCCCGAGCGCGAACCCGACCCCAACGCCGACCGGCTCGGGGCCGACCGCGTCTAAAAGCGCAGCGGGACGACCTTGCGCACCCCGTCGAGCGCGCACAACGTCTTGACCACGTCGGGCCCGATCAGCCCATCGACCGCGAGCAAGGATGCGGCGTCGTCACGTGCCTTGCGGCGGCCCAGGTTGAAGGTCGCGATGTTGATCCCCGCCTCGCCCAGCGCGGTGCCGAGCTTGCCGATGAACCCCGGCGTATCGGTGTTGACGATGTACAGCATCGCCCCGTCGAGCTCGGCCTCGATCTCGATTCCGAACAGTTCGACCAGCCGCGGGCTGTTGTTGCCGAACAATGTCCCCGCGACCCGGCGAACGCCCTTGGAGGTGGTCGCTTCGACCGCCACCAACGTCTGGTAATCGCCCTCGCGGTCATGGCGAATTTCGCGCACGTCGAGCCCGCGTTCCTTGGCCAGCACCGGCGCGTTGACCATGTTGACGGTGTCCGAGTACGTGCCCATCAATCCCGCCAACACTGCGCCGGTGATCGGTTTCTGGTTGAGCTGCGCCGCGGCGCCCTCCACCTCGATAGCGATGGCTTTGATGTCGTCGCCAACCACCTGGCCGACCAGCCTCCCGAGTTTCTCCGCAAGCGCCATATAGGGCTTCAGCCGCGGTGCTTCCTCGGCGGTCAGGCTCGGCATGTTGATCGCATTGGTCACTCCGCCAAGCAGCAGGAAGTCGCTCATCTGTTCGGCCACCTGGATT
>JBKJUB010000159.1:0-13724 GCA_046590765.1 Sphingomicrobium sp.
ATCGGCTACAGTAGCAATCCCGACTATCTCTGCGACGGGCCACCCAAGGTCAGCGGGTCGCCCTGCACCAACGTCGACAAACGGACCAAGGCGACCGGCTTCGTCCATCGGCTCAACCTGACCTACAAGCCCAATGATGATCTGCTGCTTTATGCCACTTGGTCACGCGGCTTCCGCCCGGGTGGGATCAACCGCCGTGGCAGCCTGCCGCCTTACGCGCCCGATTATCTCGTCAATTACGAAGCCGGCGCGAAGTTCAGCTTCGGCCGCGGCTCGCATTTCAACATGGCGATTTATCAGGAAGATTGGAGTGGCATTCAGCTGTCGTTCCTGGGCGCCAACGGCCTGACCGAAGTTCGCAACGCCGGCGATGCCCGCATTCGCGGTGCCGAAGCCGATTTGTTGCTTCGTCCGATGGACGGCCTGACGTTCGGTGTCGGCGCCGCATTTAACGATGCCAAGCTGCGGCAGGAATTCTGCCCCAACACCTTTACTAACTGCATTGATGGCGGCTTCGATGTCGGTGCCGACAAAGGCACGCGGCTGCCGTTGACCGCCAAGTGGAAGGCCAATAGCCGAATTCGCTACGAATGGACCCCGGCCGACAAAATGCGCGCCCACGTCCAGGCTGCCGTAACCTACGAAGGCGCTCGGACACGCGATGTCCGCAAGGCGGTCCAGGAAATATACGGCAAAATGCCCGCCTATGCATTGGTCGATTTGAGCACCGGTGCCGACCGCGGAGACTGGTCGATTGACCTGTTCGTCAAGAATTTGTTCGACGTTCGCGGCCAAGTCTCGAAATCAATCCAGTGCGCCGAATTCGTTTGCGGCGATCCGGATGGGGCAACGGCAATTGGACCGAAGATCTACACCACAGTCACCCGCCCGCGCACCATCGGGCTGCGCATCGGTCGCAAGTTCTAGCGTCGCCTCGGCGCATCATGGTAGCGACGGGCGGCTGACCCCCGCCCGCGTCGGCCTGTGCCAAGGATGATCGGACCGATGCTGTACTGGGAAGACATGGAGGTCGGCAGCCACCGACTGTTTGGTCATTACGACGTGACCCGTGAGGAAGTGCTCGAATTTGCCCGCAAATATGACCCGCAACCGTTTCACCTGAGCGACGAGGCAGCGGCCAAGACCCATTTTGGTCGCATCGCCGCGTCCGGCTGGCACACCGGGGCGATGACGATGCGAGTGATCGTCGATGCGCTGGGCAAGGAGCCGCAGGCCGGGCTTGGCTCGCCTGGGATTGACGAGTTACGCTGGCTAAGGCCGGTTTATCCCGGTGATCGGCTGTCGGTTCACGGCAAGATCGTCGACAAGACCCCCTCGCGCTCCAAGCCCGCGCTTGGCACCATCCGCACCGAGACCATTGTCACCAACCAGGATGGCGTTGACGTGATGCGCTATACGTCGATCGTGCTGATGCAACGGCGGCCCGCCAGCGACTGACCGACACCGCCACCTGCACTCGCTTCAGCCCTTGATCCCCGCCTTGGCCTTGGCGCGATTGCGCTTGGCGATGTTCTCGGGCTTGAGCGGGCCGACCGGGGCCACCTTGCGCTTTGCCTCGGCCCAGATGTTCTGATAGCTCAGATAGCCGAGCAGGGTGGCGATCAGCAGGAACAACACCACCACCAGGCCAGTGCGATGGCGATTTTCGAGCTTCGGCTCGGCGGTCCACACGAGGAACGCCGACACGTCCTTGGCCATCTGGTCGACCGTTGGCTTGGGTGAGCCTTCGCCATAGCTGACCTGGCCTTCGCTGGTCAGCGGCGGCGGCATGCCAAAGTTAAGATTGGCGAAATAGGGATTGTAATACAGACCCTTGGGCGTTTTCGCGGTCGGGAAACGCTTGACCAGGTCCGCCGGCTGCGCCTGATATCCAGTGAGCAGCGAATAGACATAGCCGGCACCGCCTTCGCGTGCTTTGGTCATCAACGACAGATCAGGCGGGATGTTGTTGTTATTCGCGGATCGAGCAGCAATTTCATTCGCATAAGGCGACGGGAAATGATCAGCCGCGGTCGCCTTGCGGGTCGCGACTTCGCCGGTGTCGGGATTGACCGATGGAACTTCGATCTTCCAGAAATTACCCGACCCGGCATAGGCTTTGATCTGACCTTCCTTGTAGCTGAGCGCAGCAAGATCACCGAACGACACCCGGGTCAGCCCGTGGCAGGCCGCGCACACCTCGGTATAGACTTGAAGTCCACGCTGCAGCTGCGCCCGGTCGAACTTGCCGAACGGGCCGTTCGATTCCAGATCGAGTTCCTTGGCTTCACGGTGGAATTCATGCTCGGCCGTCGCTTCGGGTGGCGCGCTAAGGTAACCGCTGACCGTCCCGTACAGGGCGATCAACAGGACTCCGACGAAGCCGATGCCGATGAAACGGGCAATCCAACGGATCATGGTCGTTCAGTCCTTTTCAGTTCGCCGGCGCGGTCTGGCCGAGCGGCGCGGATTCCTGCTGCTCGCCGTGCAGCGCCGAAGTCGAAATCGACGAGGGCAACGGCAGCGTCGCCTCATGCTTCGAAATGAGCGGCAGGATGATCAGGAAGTGAGCGAAATAATAAGCCGTCGCAACCTGGCCCAGCGCGACGTGGAGCGTATCGGGCGTTCCACCCCCGACCCATGCCAGGATGACGATGTCGATCAGCAGGATCCAGAAGAAGCGCTTGAACACCGGGCGATAATTGCCCGATCGAACCGGCGAGGTGTCAAGCCACGGCATCAGGAACAGCAATAGGATCGAGCCGAACATCGCCAGCACGCCCCACAATTTGGCGGGCAAGATGAAGTCGATCGTGAACGATTTGAGGATCGCGTAGAACGGCCAGAAATACCATTCGGGAACGATGTGCGCCGGGGTCGCCAGCGAGTTGGCCGGGATATAATTGTCCGGATGGCCAAGCGCATTGGGCGCGAAAAACAGCATCGCACAATATAGCGTCAGCACCAGTCCGGCGAACCAGCCGTCCTTGGCAGTGTAGAACGGGTGGAACGGAAGCGTGTCCTTCTCGGTCTTGATGTCGACTCCGGTCGGGTTCGACGAGCCCGGGATATGCAGCGCCCAGATGTGGAGGATGGTCACCCCAGCGATCACGAACGGCAGCAGATAATGGAGCGAGAAGAAGCGCGTGATCGTCGCCTGGTCGGGCGCATAGCCGCCGAGCAGCCAGATGCGGATCGGCTCGCCGACGATCGGGAAGGCGCTGAAGAAACCGGTGATAACTTGCGCCCCCCAGTAGGACATCTGGCCCCACGGCAGGACGTAACCCATGAACGCGGTCGCCATCATCAGCAGGTAGATCACCAGCCCAAGCATCCAGATCAACTCGCGCGGCGCCTTGTACGAGCCGAAATACAGTCCGCGGAAGATGTGGATATAGACCACGATGAAGAAGAAACTCGCGCCATTGGCGTGGGCGTAGCGCAGCATCCAGCCGGCGTTGACGTCGCGCATGATGTGCTCGACCGAGGTGAACGCGCCGTCGGCCGAGGCATAATAATGCATCGCCAGCACGATCCCGGTGACGATCTGGATGACCAGGAACAGCCCGGCGAGGACGCCGAAGTTCCAGAAATAATTGAGGTTGCGCGGCACCGGATAGCCGCCACCGAGCGATCCGTGGATCAACCGGGGGAGCGGCAGGCGGTCGTCGAACCACTTGCCGAGCGGCGAGGTGGGTTCATAGGGCTTGGCCCAGGAAAAGCTCATGCGTCGCCCCTTAACCGATGGTCACGACAGTGTCGGACGTGAAGACATATTCCGGCACCTGGAGGTTGAGCGGGGCAGGTCCCTGACGGATCCGCGCCGCAGTATCGTAAGCCGAGCCGTGGCACGGGCAGAAATAACCCCCGAACGGCCCCTTATTCTCGCCTTCGCCAGTACCCAGCGGGATGCAGCCGAGGTGGGTGCAAATGCCCATCGTGATCAGCCAGTTGGTCTTGCCCGGCTTGGTCCGCTCGGCCAGCGTCTGCGGATCGCGCAGGCTGCTGATATCAACCGCATTGGCCGCCTTGATTTCGGCCGGGGTCAGGTTGCGGACGAACACCGGCTGCTTGCGCCACACGGTCTTGATCGCCTGGCCCGGCTGGATTTTGGAAATATCGACTTCGCTCGATGCCATCGCGAGCACGTCGGCCGACGGGGCCATTTGATAAACTAGCGGGATCACGACCGCTGCAGCGCCGACTCCGGCGAAGCTGACGGCGGCAACATTGATGAAATCGCGGCGGCGGACGCCGTCTCCCTGGTCGGGACCGCTGACTGTTTCGTTCGGCGTGGCCATGCTCACCCTTGGTCGAAAATTGGCTTCGTGCCGACAGGGCACAAGATACGGATCGCCGGGCTGCCCCCAAGCGATTGGCGGCCTGATAGCGCCTCGACCGGCGGTTGCAAATGGCCAAATTACCAACATTCGGCTCGCCCTTGTGCGGCGGCGGCATCCCCGCCTATCGCGGGACCGATGCGGATCGCTTTATATCAGCCCGAAATTGCCCAGAATGTCGGTGCCGTGTTGCGCCTCGGGGCCTGCTTCGGGGTCGCGGTCGACCTGATCGAACCGATGGGCTTTGCATGGGACGACAAGCGCGTGCGCCGCACCGCGATGGATTATATCGACGCGGTCGAGATTGGGCGCCACCCTGGATTCGCCGACTTCCACGATGCCGCACCCGGCCGGCTGATCCTGCTTTCAACCAAAGGCGCGCAGTCACCCTACGCCTTTGCCTTCGAGCCGACCGACACCCTGCTGCTCGGCAAGGAAAGCGCCGGGGTGCCGGCCGACGTCGCCGCTGCCTGCGATCACATCGTTCGAATCCCGATCCGCGCTGCAGTGCGCTCGCTTAACCTGGCCACCGCCGCCGCAATCGCTTTGGGCGAAGCGCTGCGCCAGACCGGAGAATTGCCGCAATGACCCCACTCGACGATCAGCAACAATCCGCGCGCGACTGGTTCGAATCGCTTCGCACGCGGATTTGCGCCGCATTTGAGGTGATCGAGCGCGAGGCCGGGAGCGATGCCGCGTTCGACTATACCCCGTGGGACCGCACCGAAACCGATGGCTCGCCCGGCGGGGGCGGCGTGCGCAGCCAGATGAACGGCAAGATTTTCGACAAGGTCGGGGTCAATGTCTCTACCGTCCACGGCAAATTCAGCCCCGAATTCGCCGACTCTATCCCCGGCGCAGAGGTCGACCCCAGCTTCTTTGCCACCGGCATCAGCCTGGTCGCGCACATGGCCAATCCGCATGTCCCGGCAGTGCACATGAACTGCCGCTTCCTGACTACCACGCGGCGCTGGTTCGGTGGCGGCGCCGACCTCAATCCGGCAATCCCCTATGCCGAGGACACCGCCGCGTTCCACGCCCGGCTGCGCGCTGCCTGCGCCGCGCACGACCCGACTTTCTATCCGCGCTTTTCGCAATGGGCAGAGGAATATTTCTGGATCCCTCACCGCAATGTCGCACGCGGGGTCGGCGGGATATTCTTCGACCGACTGGAAGATCATTTCGACGCCCATTTCGCCTTCACCCGCGACGTGGGAGAAGCGTTCCTCGACGCCTTTCCGGCGCTGGTCCGCAAGCGCATGAACC
This sequence comes from Sphingomicrobium sp., assembly GCA_046590765.1. Classification (GTDB taxonomy): domain Bacteria; phylum Pseudomonadota; class Alphaproteobacteria; order Sphingomonadales; family Sphingomonadaceae; genus Sphingomicrobium. The sequence continues at coordinate 5,607 of JBKJUB010000159.1, forward strand.
AGCCCTACACCGACGATGACATGGCCAAATTGCTCGAATTTCGCGGCCGTTACGTCGAATTCAACCTGCTCTATGATCGCGGGACATTGTTCGGGCTCAAGACGGGCGGCAACATCGACGCCATCCTGATGAGCCTCCCGCCGCTGGCGCGCTGGGCCTAGGCGGCAGGCTGGTCCGTCAATTGGGCGTAGATCCGCGCGACCATCGCTGCCGACACGCTCGATATTAGCGCGCTGACGAATCCGCCGGCCAACGCGATGATCAGCGCCGGGACGTTGAATGGCCGCGGCTCGCCCAACGCCAGGGTAGCGACCGAGCCGACCACTACCGATACCGCATAGCTCAGCACCAGCGCCGCCACGACGAGCAGCAGCATCAGCGCCAGCAATCGCCCGAACCGGCCGCGGGTCAGTTTCCAGCTGCGCTTGAGCACGGCAATTGGCCCGACCGGCTCGGTGGCGGCCACCGCCGACATCGGGAACATCCGCACCGCCAGAAACAGCAATACAACCATCAACAGCAAAGTCAGCCACGCTACCCCCGGCACCTTCATCATCGCCTCGGGGCTGAGGGTCGCCGGATCACTGATCCCGGCCGCCATTAAGGCGGCGGCGAGCGTGATCGAATAGATGATCAGCAGCGGCCCGAAAACGATCAACGCAGCGAGAAGCAATGTCGGCACGCGCCGTGCCGCCTTGCCCAGCGCCTCGCCGATGCTGCCATGCCACCCGGTTGCGAGCACGATGATCGTCATCTGCCCGGCCATCATGATCAATAGCACCAGCAACAGCGCCAGCGAATTTCGACCCCCGGCCGCCGTCACACTGCCGGCGGGATAGGCCCAGTTGAGCAGCGCCGATGGAAGCGCGAACAAGGCCAGCGCCACGGGCGCAACCAGCCGCCCCTCGCGCGCCAGGAACGCAGCTGCTTCTTCCCATGCTTTGCCGATCGACAGTTTCACGCGCTTACCCCCAAGATGATTGGCTCGACTATGCGCATCCAGCCGCAGCAAGGCAATCGTCCTTGCCGCCGTTGGCGGCGGGCGGCAAGGAGCGTGCGATGGAGACGATCAACGGCATCGAGTGGCGGGTCACCCCCGGCCTCACCGACTATCGCGAGGCGCTGGCCACGATGGAGGATCGCGCCGCCAAGATCCGCGCCGGCACTGCGCCCGAGCTTGCCTGGCTGGTAGAACATCCGCCGGTGTTCACCGCCGGGACCAGCGCCAATCCCGCCGAATTGTTCAACCCGCAGGGATTTGATGTCGTCGCCGCCGGTCGCGGCGGGCGCTACACCTATCACGGCCCCGGCCAACGCGTCGGCTACCTCATGCTCGATCTCGAGCGCCGCGGCCGCGATATTCGCTGCTTCGTCTCCAGCCTCGAGGGGTGGATGATCGATGCGCTGGCTGCAGTCGGAGTCGAGGCCCGGCGCGAAGTGGGGCGAATCGGCATCTGGACCGGCAGCGGCGCTGGCGAGGCCAAGATCGGCGCCATTGGCGTACGCGTGAAGCGCTGGGTCACGCTGCACGGCTTCTCGATCAACGTATCCCCCGATCTGGCACATTTTTCCGGGATCGTACCGTGCGGTATCGAGGAGTTTGGCGTGACCAGCCTCCAATTGCTCGGCAAAGGTGCCGATATGGCCGATCTTGACGCGGCATTACGCGCCAGTTTTCCCGATTTTCTGGGAAATCTTGGGCCTTGCGCTAAAGTCCCTTGAGGCATTGAGCCCTAGCGACTATGGTGCGCGCGATTTGATAAGTGGGGCACACCTACTACAGATCGTAAAAAATCAAGGGAGTTTTGAATGCGTGCTCTTATCCTGGTCGCTGGTGCGGCCCTGGCGGTTGCTGCTTGCAGCAAGAACGATGCTGCCGAGAATACCATGAACGTCGATGAGACCATGAACGCCGAGAACGTTGTCACCAACGACACGACTGCTGTCGATGGCGCGATGAACGCCGACGCGAACATGGCCGCTGATGCGAACATGACCATGAATGGCGACATGAACATGTCGAACAACATGATGACCAACAACGCGATGTAATTGACTGGCGCCCCCGATTCGGGGGCGTTGTCATTCATACCGTGGAATTGGGGTCGTCGGAGCAATCCGGCGGCCCCTTTTTTCTATGGCAGGCCGAGCAATTTATGCGCTTGCAGCGTCAGTCGCCAGCGCGGCCGCTCCATCGCCAGTGCAATCGCCGCCTGCCGCGCGGCCTCGCCCGTCGCGCAATCCATCGGCTGGACCAGGAAGTGGGCGAAATTCCACGTTTCTAACTCGGTCGGATCGATTCCCGACTGCGGCCACACCAGTTTCAATTCATCGCCCGATCGCTGGACCACAACGCTTCCCGCCTTGGGGCTGATGCACAGCCAGTCGATCCCCGGCTCTGCGGCAATCGTCCCGTTGCTCTCGACCGCGATTCGGAAACTTTGCGCATGGAGCGCGTCGACCAGCGCCGAATCGAGCTGGAGCATCGGCTCGCCGCCAGTGATCACCACCAGTCGGCCCTCGGTCCCCTCACCCCACAATGCCGCGACATGCGCCGCCAGTCCGTCGCCATCGGCAAACTTGCCCCCGCCAGCGCCATCGGTGCCAACGAAATCGGTATCGCAGAAATTGCACACCGCCGCCGCGCGATCCTCTTCGCGCCCCGACCACAGATTGCACCCGGCAAAGCGCAGGAACACCGCCCGGCTGCCCGATTGCACGCCCTCCCCCTGCAGCGTCAGAAACGCTTCCTTGACCGCATAGGTCATTGCCAAATCGCGATCATTGGTAACGCGTCGGGTCGGGCAGACCGGCCTCTTCAAAACCCTTGGCGCGCAACCGGCACGCATCGCACAAGCGGCACGCGCCACCATCGGCCGCCGGGTCGTAGCAACTGTGGCTGATCCCCGCGTCGAGCCCCAATCTTGCCGCCTCGCGCGCAATGTCGGCCTTGGTCATCTGCTGCAGCGGCGCGTGAATCGTGAATGGAACGCCCTCCACCCCGGCCTTGGTGCCAAGGTTGGCCAGCGCTTCAAACGCGGAGATGAAGTCGGGACGGCAATCGGGATAGCCCGAATAATCGAGCGCATTGACCCCGACGAACAGGTCGCTCGACCCGCTTGCCTCCGCACAGGCCAGCGCTAGGCTCAGGAAAACGGTGTTGCGCGCGGGGACGTAGGTCGACGGAATGCCCTCCTCCACGCCGCCCTTTGGCACCGGCGCCGCGCTGGTCAGCGACGATCCGCCGAAGGCGGTCAAATCGAGCGGCAGGATGATGTGTCGGTCGGCCAGCAGCCCCGCGATCGTCCTGGCGGCATCGAGCTCGACTCGGTGGCGCTGGTGATAGTCGATCGTCAGCGCAATAACCCGATAGCCGGCCTGGCGCGCCAGCGCGGCACAGACCATCGAGTCGAGCCCGCCCGACAACAGCACCACTGCGATCTTGTCACGTCCGTCAACCATCGGCGCGATCTAGAGTGCGTTCCGGCAAAAAAGAAGGGCCGCCGAAGCGGCCCCAGTTCGAGCGACAAAGCTCGTAAGGAGGAATGCGCACCCTCAATGAGGCTACGTCAAAGATCCTAAACGAAGATGGTTAAACAAAAGCTTAACGGGCCGGGCAGGCACCAACGCGATGGGCGAATATCGTTCGCGCGAACGGATAGCCGTCGGAAATACCCTGCGAATCGACCCGCACCGAGCGCGGGGTCAGTTCCTCGACCTTCGATGTTCCGAACCCGCCGCCGGGACAGGTGTAATGCACCTCGGCACGGTCGACCGATGAGGACAGGATCACGCGTGCGCATGGCTTGGAGCGATGTTCCCATTGGGTCAGCAACGCCGGATCGCCAAGACATACTTTCTCGCCGCTGCCACCGACGGTGGCGCTGACTTGCCATTCGCCAGGGCCGATCATCGCCGAGGGAAGGCTCGCGCCGCCGACCGCAAATGCGATTGCTGCACAGACCCCAAATCGTGACAGGCGGCTACGCGACTCCATGGCCCCTAAATAACAGGCATTGGTAACCACAAGCTAGCTCGAACTTGGCGCAGTTACCTCGTCGAGGGTAATTGGGAAGTCGGTCGCACAAAATGCGCAATCAACACGGATAAAACCATCGTCGCCGACCATCGCGGCGCGTTCCTCGGCCGGGAAGCGTGCGATCACCGAGCGCACATAATCAGGATCGCAGCGGCAACCCTTGGTTAGTGTGACCGGGGGCAAGGTCCGCACTTCCTCTTCCTCGTGGAATAGCCGCCACACGAGCTCGTCTAGCGGCAAAGCGCGGTCGAGCAATTCCTCGTCCTTGACCGACCCAGCAAGCACCGCAACGTGCGGCCAGTCGGGATGGTCGAGCCGCGTGTGCAGCCGTTCGCGGCCTTCTTCGCCTTCGGGCAAATGCTGGAACAAGATCCCGCCCGCGGTCCAGCCGGACTCGTTTTTCGCCGCAGTTAGCCGAACGATCGACGGAATCTGCTCGGATTGGGTAAAATAGCTTTCGGCGGCGCGGGCCAGGCTTTCGCCTTCGAGCGGAACGATCCCCTGATAGCGCTCGTCGGTCGCCGGCTGGTCGAAAGTGATCGCCAGATAGCCTTTGCCGAACAAGGCAAACAGGCTGGGATTGGGTCCGGCCTTGACCAGCCGCTCGGCATCGTGGCGAACATAGCCGCGCAATTCCCCGCCCAGATAATCGCACACCAACAGGTCGACAATCCCATTCTCGGTTTGCGCCTGAAGCGTCATTTGCCCGCCAGGATCCTTGAGCAGGGACCCGAGCAAGGCAGTCAGCACCAACGCCTCGGCCAGCAGTGCCTCGATGATCGGCGGGTAGGCATGGTTGGCGAGGATCGCGTCGATCGATGCGCCCAGCCGAACCGCCCGCCCCCGCGCCGCCCGCGCTGTTATGGTCACGCCGAGCGAAACGTCGAGAAATAAGGGAATTTCGGTCATCTGCGCCCAAATAGGAACGAAGCGCCGCGAGTCAAAGCTTGTCCAGGCACCACAGCAGCAACGATTTCTGCGCGTGGAGCCGATTTTCGGCTTCGTCCCACACCGCCGATTGCGGCCCGTCGATCACCTCGTCGGTGACTTCTTCGCCACGATGCGCGGGCAGGCAGTGCATGAATATTGCCTGCGGTCCCGCGCCAAGCATCAGCACATCATCGACCGCATAAGTCGCCATCGCCTGCGCGCGATTGTCGCTGTCGCTCTGGCCCATCGACGTCCAGGTGTCGGTCACGACTGCGTCAGCGCCAGCGACGGCCGCCTGCGCATCGCGGACGATCGGGATCACCCGCCCCCGCGCCGCCGCTTCCGCCAACACGCCGGCATCGGGTTCGAACCCCTCGGGGCATGCCACGGTGACATCGAAATGCATCAGCCCGGCGGCCTCGATCAGCGAATTGCAGACATTATTGCCATCGCCGAGCCACGCCCACTTGCTCCCCGCCAGCTTGATCTTGCCCTCGAGCCCCGCAAGCTTGCGCTTGCCCTCAAGCAACGTCAGCATGTCGGCCAATATCTGGCACGGGTGCGACAGGTCGGTCAGCCCGTTGATCACGGGCACGCTGGCATATTTCGCCATTTCGACGACCTTGGCATGATCGTCGGTGCGGATCATGATCGCGTCGACATAGCGCGACAGCACCCGCGCGGTGTCGGCGATACTTTCCCCGCGCCCGATCTGTGACGACGCCCCGTCGAGCACCAGCGCCGACCCGCCCAGTTGCCGCATCGCCATGTCGAAGCTCACGCGGGTCCGCGTCGAATTCTTCTCGAAAATCATCGCCAGCACATGCCCGGCGAGCGGCGCATCTCCATCGACCTGGCCCTTGGGCCAGCCGGCGCGCGCACCCTTGCGGTCCATCGCATCGCCCAGGATCGCGGCGATCGCGTCGCCCCCGGCATCCTTCAGATCGATGAAGTGGCGCAGGCTCACGCCGCGTCCGGCAGCTGATACTCTCCCGCCGCAGCCGACAAGCCGTCGACGAATTCGCGGATATGAGCTTCCTCGATCGTCAGCGGCGGCAACACGCGCACCACATTATCGCCCGCCGCGACGGTCAATATGCCCTTGGTCCGCAGATAGCCGACGAACGCGCGGCTGTCGGTCTTCATCTTGATGCCGAGCATCAGCCCCAGCCCGCGAACGCTGTCGAACAGATTATCGTGATTGGGGATCATCTGCGTCAGCGCGGCGCGAAGCCGCTCGCCGGTCTCGGTCACCTGTGCGAGGAATTCGTCATTGGCAACGACATCGAGCACCGCTTCGCCCGCCGCCATCGCCAGCGGATTGCCGCCATAGGTCGATCCGTGAGTCCCGATCACCATACCCGCTGCGGCTTTTTCAGTTGCCAGGCACGCGCCGAGCGGGAAGCCGCCGCCAATGCCCTTGGCCGAGGCCATGATGTCGGGCGTGACGCCGTAATGCTCATGCGCGTACAACTTGCCGGTCCGCGCCATGCCGCACTGGACCTCATCGAGCACCAGCATCAGATCATGCTCGTCGCACGCCTTGCGCAGCCCAGTCATGAATTCCTGGCTTGCCGGACGGATGCCGCCTTCGCCCTGCACCGGCTCGAGCAGGAAGCCCGCCGTATTTTCGTCAACCGCCGCCAATGCCGCGTCGAGATCGTCGAACGGCACCACCACGAAACCCGGCAGCAATGGCTCGAAGCCTTCGCGCATCTTGGGCTGGTCGGTCGCGCTGATCGTTCCCAACGTCCGCCCGTGGAAGGCGTTGGAGAAAGTGATCAGCACATGCTTGTGCGGATTGCCCTTGGCAAAATGGTAACGCCGCGCGGTCTTGATCGCGCATTCGACGGCTTCGACGCCGGAATTGGTGAAGAACACCGTGTCGGCGAAGGTCAGGTCGACCAGCCTTTGCGCCAGTTTCTCCCCCTGCGGCGATCCGTAAAGGTTGGAGACGTGGATCAACGTCTCGGCCTGCTTCTGGATCGCCTTGGTCAGGTGGGGGTGGCCGTGGCCAAGCAGATTGACCGCAATCCCGCTTGCGAAATCGAGATATTGCTCGCCGCCCTCACCATACAGATACACCCCCTCCCCGCGCACCGGGCGGACGTCACAACGCGGATAGACGGGCATGAGCGGCGTAATGGCCATGAGAGCAAGGATCCTTTTGAACGGCAAATGGCGGCCCCCGCCGCCACTTCTCGCGCTATAGAAGCGCCATCCCGACAAGGCAAAAAGAAAGGCCTCGTCCGGCACGGACATAAAGAAAGGGGCGGAACCCTTTCGGATCCCGCCCCTCCTTTACGCTTACCGGGGCTACAGGCCCGAAAGCTTAGTCGTGGTCGTAGCCACGATCGTCTTCGTAACGATCGTCGCGGCCGTCGCGGTCACGGTCATAAACATTGTTATACCCGTCATTGCGATTGCCCCAGCGGTTGCCGTCATTCGCCTGATAGCGAATGTTCTGCTCAAGGCGCGCTATCCGCAATTGGATGTCGCGGGCCTCGTAGCCGTTGAGACCATTATAGGACGCCTGGCGGAGGCGGCGCTCGATCCGGTTTGCTTCGTCGCGAAGCTGATGAGCTTCACGTTCCGACAGGATATTGCGCTGGTCCAGCTGCCGGATCTGCTGCTCGATCCGGTTGACCCTTACCATCAGGTTACGCGTCTGGCCGTAGTTGTTATAGCCATAAGCATTGCCGTACTGGTTGCCGTACTGGTTGCCGTACTGGCTCCCGTAATAATTCCCGTATTGGCCACCATATTGGTTGCCATAGGGGCTTCCATATTGGGTGCCGACGGAGACGGTCAGTTGAGCAGCAGCGGCCGGGGCCGCGATTGCCAACGTGCTGGCGGCGAGGATCGCAGAAATAAGTACCTTACGCATCTTGGCTCTCCTTTCGAGCAGTTGATGAAGTCGTTTTAGGCCACCTCGGTTGAGGCGGTGCTGAACGGTGGCGTTATTCGCCATTCACCAAGCCCAACGGCGGGCAGAGCGGTTTGTTCTGAGCGTTGTCTAAGGTTCATCTTGACCCGACGAAACGAGTGCGGATCACGACCGGGCGTTCAGGATCGATCGCGCCAAATCAAACCGAGTCGCCGAATCGTTAATTCTTGATCTTCCACCCGCTCCGCAACAGCGCATAACA
>JBKJUB010000181.1:0-17302 GCA_046590765.1 Sphingomicrobium sp.
CCCTCCCCGGGGATGGCGCGGACCCGCGCGACGTGATGGAGTTGCGGGAACGCATTGGGGTCGCTCTCGAGCGTCCGGCGAATCGCCCGCGCCGCGGCCTGATCGGTCCCCGGCGCGCGGCCTAGCCCGAGGTCGATCCGCCCCGGATGAAGCGCGGCCAATGTCCCGAATTGCTCGGCGACCTGCAACGGCGAATGGTTGGGGAGCATGATCCCACCCGCGCCAATACGGATCGTGCTCGTCCCCGCCGCGACATGGGCGAGCGCGACGGCAGTCGCGGCGCTGGCGATCCCCGGCATCGAATGATGCTCGGCCATCCAGAAGCGGTTGAAGCCAAGCCCCTCGACATGGCGCGCGAGACTGAGCGACGCGCGCAACGCATCGCCGACGTCCAGGCCATCGGGAACCGGCGCGAGGTCGAGCACGGATAAGGGGATCGGGAACTGGGGGATCATGACCGTGATATGGGATCGACCGCCTCCGAATCCACCGAGCTTCCCTTTTTCGATCAGGGCAGCGTAAACCGCGATGATGCCCGCAACCCCCGCCTGGCCGCCGCGCAGCCTACCGCGCTTGTACGTCGATCCGCCCTTGTCGGCTGGGGTCGCGGTGGGTCTGGACGCGAGCCAAGCGAATTATCTCGGCAATGTGCTGCGACTCAAGGAGGGCGGCGAGGTGTTGCTGTTCGACGGGGTCGGCGGCGAGTGGCTGGCGCGGGTGGTCGAGTTCGGCAAGCGGCGGATGATCCTGGGCGTGGCCGAGCTGACACGGGCGCAGGAGGCGGTGCCAGATCTCACGCTCGCCTTTGCGCCGGTCAAGAAGGGCCGCGTCGACTGGCTGGTCGAGAAAGCGGTCGAACTCGGCGTGGCGCGGCTCGAGCCGGTGATCACGCGGCGAACGATCGTCGACAAATTGAACCTCGAGCGAATGCGCAGCCACATTGTCGAGGCCGCCGAGCAATGCGGCCGCACCGCGCTCGCCACCATCGCCGAGCCGGTCAAGCTGGAAGCGTTTCTCAAGGCGACCGACACCGCGCGAACGCTCTATTTCGCCGACGAAACCGGCGGCGAGCCAGCGGCATCGGCGTTCGCCCCCGGCCCGGCGACAATCCTCACCGGCCCCGAAGGCGGGTTCACGCCCGAGGAAGCCGACACCATCCGCGCTTTGCCCAACGCCAAGGCGATCAGCCTCGGCCCGCGCATCCTCCGCGCTGAAACCGCCGCGCTGGCGGCGATCACAACATATATGGCGCTGGCCGGAGACTGGCGTTAAGCGCGTTTCGAATGACAACTCGAACCGACCTTAGCGCAAGCCCGCTGATCGATAGCCGCGCCGACCTGATCTCGGTCTTCTCGGGTGGCGAAAAGCCGCGCTCGGACTGGCGGATCGGGACCGAGCATGAGAAATTCGTCTATCGCCTGGCCGATCATCGCGCGCCGAGCTGGGACGAGCCGGGCGGGATCCGCGACCTGCTTGAAGGGCTAACCGAGTTCGGCTGGAAGCCGGTGCTCGAAGGCGGCAAGATCATCGCGCTCGCCGGTGAAGATGGCACCGTCAGTCTCGAGCCGGCCGGCCAGTTCGAATTGTCGGGCGCACCCTTGTCCAACCTGCACGAAAGTTGCGCCGAAAGCGGGCGCCACCTGCAACAGGTGAAAGCGGTCGGGGACAAGCTCGGGCTCGGTTTCCTCGGGCTCGGGATGTGGCCCGACAAGACCCGCGCCGAACTGCCGATCATGCCCAAGGGCAGATACAAGATCATGCTCGAGCATATGCCGCGCGTTGGCAATCTCGGGCTCGACATGATGCTCCGCACCTGCACCATCCAGGTCAACCTCGATTACTCATCCGAGGCCGACATGGTGAAGAAATTCCGCGTCGGGCTCGCGCTGCAGCCGGTGGCGACGGCATTGTTCGCCAATTCGCCATTAACCGAAGGCCAGCCCAACGGCTTCAAAAGCTTCCGTAGCCACATCTGGGAAGACACCGATCCGCATCGCACGGGGATGTTGCCGTTCGTGTTCGAGGATGGCTTCGGTTACGAACGCTACTGCGACTATGCGCTCGACGTGCCGATGTATTTCGTCTTCCGCGACGGGCAATATATCGACGCCGCAGGGCTCAATTTCCGCGATTTCCTCGACGGCAGATTGTCGGTGCTGCCTGGCGAGAAACCGACCATCGCCGACTGGAACGACCATCTGTCGACCGCTTTTCCCGAGGTACGGCTAAAGAGCTTCCTCGAAATGCGCGGCGCCGATGGCGGGCGCTGGGGGCGGATTTGTGCGTTGCCCGCGTTGTGGGTCGGCTTGCTCTACGACGATGTTTCGCTCAATGCGGCATGGGAGCGGGTCAAGCATTGGACGATCGAGGAGCGCGAGGCGTTGCGCCATGCGGTTCCGCGTGAGGCGCTCGACGCCAAAGTGCCGGGCGGCGGGACGATGCGCGATCTGGCCGGCGAGGTGCTTGAAATTGCCACTGCAGGCCTGTCCGCGCGCGCCGAACTCAACGCCAGCGGCGACAATGAAGGCGGCTTCCTCGACCCATTGCGCGAAGTCGTGTCGAGCGGCATGACCTTCGCCGACCGCTTGCTCGAACGCTATCATAATGAGTGGAACGGCGAAGTATCTAACGTCTACGACGAATATAGCTTCTAGGCCGGAGACAGAGATGACCGCCAAAGACTCTCAGCGCCGCATGCTTTATCCGCCGATCGAACCCTATGAGACGGGCATGCTCGACGTCGGCGACGGCCACACGCTTTACTGGGAGCGGTGCGGGACGCCCGGCGGCAAGCCTGCGGTATTCCTCCACGGCGGTCCCGGATCTGGCTGCAGCCCAAAGCAGCGCCAGCAATTCGACCCCGCCAAATATGACGTCCTGTTATTCGACCAGCGCGGCTGCGGGCGGTCGACTCCGTTCGCGAGCCTGGAAGACAACACCACCTGGGACCTGGTGCAGGACATGGAGCGGCTGCGCGAGATGGCCGGGATTGACCAGTGGATGGTGTTCGGCGGCAGCTGGGGATCGACGCTCAGCTTGGCCTATGCCCAGACCCACCCCGAGCGGGTGACCGAATTGGTGCTGCGCGGCATCTTCCTGTTCCGTCAGCGGGAGGTCGACTGGCTTTACGAATATGGCGCGTCGGAGCTTTATCCCGAGGGCTGGGAGGCGTTTATCGGGTTGGTGCAGGCGGGCGAGCGCGGCGAATTGGTCGAGGCCTATCACCGCCGGCTGACCAGCGGCGACCCGGCCACGCGCCTCGCCGCCGCCAAGGCGTGGAGCCTGTGGGAAGGGTTGACCGTCACCCTGCTCCCCGACCCCGCGATGCTGGAGGAATTCACCGAGGACCAGCATGCCATCGCCGTCGCGCGGATCGAAAATCATTACATGCGCAACCTGGGCTGGTTCGACGACGATCAGCTGCTCGAAAATGCCCACAAGTTGAAAGGCATCCCCGGCGTGATCGTCCAGGGGCGCCACGATTGCTGCACCCCGCCGAGCGCGGCATGGGACCTCAAGAAGGCCTGGCCCGAGGTTGAGCTGCAGATCGTCCCCGATGGTGGGCATTTGTTCACCGAACCGGGCATTACCGACGGGCTCGTGCGCGCAACCGACCGTTTCGCAGGGTAAATAAAATTTGGCGAAGCTACTGGAATTGCGCGCTAAATCGCGTAAGTAGAGCGCATGAACCTGCCGTGGGGGCTCCTTCATGCCGGTCTCCAGACCGTGCTCGACACCGCACTCGACTCGGTCGTGGTGATGGATACCGACGGCATGGTGATCGGCTGGAACAGCCACGCTGAGCGCTTGTTCGGGTGGAGCTGGGAAGACGCCCGCGACCAGCGCCTGTCCAACATGATCATCCCCGAGACGCTCCGCGCGGCGCACGAGAAGGGCCTGGCGCATTACCTTGCCACCGGCGAAGGCCCGGTGCTCGACACGCGGATCGAGGTGCCTGCACTGCACCGGGACGGGAGCGAATTAACGATCGAATTGTCGATCACCGCGAGCGAGCAATTTGGCGACAAATTGTTCATCGGCTTTATCCGCGACATATCCGAGCGAAAAGCGGAAACCGAGCGCCAGCAACGAATCCTTCAGGAATCCGAGCATCGGGTGAAGAACATGCTGACCGTGGTCCAGGCGATCGCGCTCCAGACAGCCGCTAACTCGCCCGACATGGACAGCTTCACCACCAGTTTCTCGGGCCGGCTCGAAAACCTGGCCCGGGCGCACCAATTGCTGGTCGGACAAGTGTGGCAGGATGTCGCGATTTCGGCGCTTGCCGACCGGGTGCTCGGGGCGGAAGTTACCGCTGGCCGAGCGCGATTTGGCGGGCCCGAACTATTGCTCAAGGCAGGCCAGGTGCTCGGTCTGTCGATGATCCTCCACGAGCTCTACACCAACGCCATCAAATATGGCGCATTGTGCCGCGATGAAGGGCATATCGAACTCGACTGGGGCAGCGACGGCGCGACGATCAACCTGGTGTGGCGCGAACTGGGGACGCCGTGCGATGCCCCCGATGTGCCGAGCAGCGGCTTTGGCCAGCGGATGATCGCGATGAGCGTCCGCTCCGACTTGAGTGGCACGATTGAGCGCGACTGGCGCCCCGACGGACTGACCGCGACGCTGAATTTCCCGATCGAGGCTTAGAAGTCGGGCAGGCTCTGTCTGGTCGCCCCCCACCCGGCCAACAAATTCGAACTCGCCCGTTCGAGCAATTGATCGGCATCGCGGATTGTGAAGGCGTTGGCGCCGGCAATCTCTTCCAATTCTGACCAATCTACCGGCGCGGCGACCGGGGCGCCTTCGCGGGCGCGCGCTGAATAAGGCAGGACCGCCGTCGCGCCGCGCTGGTTGCGCAACCAGTCGAGGAAGATTCGCCCCTTGCGCTGGGCTTTGCGAATGTTGGCGGTGAACATCTCTGGCTCGGCCTCGGCAATCGCCTGGCTGAAGCGTTCGGCGAAGCTTTTGACCTTAAGCCAGTCGGCGGTCTGGTCGAGCGGGGCGACGACATGGATGCCCTTGCCGCCCGACAACAAGGGAAAGGTTTCGAGCCCCAGATCCGCGAGCAAGGCGCGCAGCCGCTCGGCGGCAATCTTGACCTTGTCGAAGCCGAGTCCTTCATCGGGATCGAGATCGAACACCAGCCGGTCGGGTTTTTCGAGCGGCTTGATCCGGCTGCCCCAGCCATGGAACTCGATCGTCCCCATTTGCACACAGGACAGGATCCCGCGCGGATCGTCGAACCATAGATAATCCTCGGTCGATCCATCCTTCTCCGTGATCGGGACATGCTTGACGAACTCGCCCAATGCGCCGCTGTCATGCTTCTGGAAAAAGCATGCCTTGCCGCGGCCTTGCGGGCAGCGGACCAGGGTCATCGGCCGCTTGGCGCCATCGACCAGGAAGATCGCTTCGACCGCGGCATAATAATTGGCGAGGTTGAGCTTGCTGAGCTTGGACTCGGGGAAGACCAACCGATCGGGATTGGTGATCCGGGCGTTGAAGCTGGCAGCCGTGGAAAGTGATGTTGCCTTCGTCTTGGCGGGCAGTTTCTCGGGCACTTCGCGAACGACATCGGCAGCTTTCTTGTCGTCGCGAAGCGCGATGAAGCTGGGGTGGCGAAGCGTGCCGTCGCGGGTGAATTCGGTGAAGGCGACTTCGGCAACCAGTTTCGGCTCGATCCAGTGCGATCCGCGCATCGCGGCGCGCGGCACGTCGAGCGGCGGCGTGTCGATTTCGAGCGGGCGCATCCTCTCGCTCATATCCTCGAGCATCTTGCCGTCAAATCCGGTCCCGACCTTGCCCGCATAGGTCAATGTCTTGCCATCGCGGACACCGAGATGAAGCGAGCGGAAGCCGCGCCTTTTGTCGCTCGACTGCCAGCCGACAATGACGAATTCCTGCCGCTGGATGCATTTGACCTTGAACCAATTCTTGGCCCGTGCGCCGCGATAAGTGGCATTGGCTTTCTTGGCGATGATCCCCTCGCCGCCTTGGTTGCAGATCGCGTCGAACAGCGCCTCGCCCTTGGCCAAGATGTGATCGCCATAAAGCAATGGCGGCGGCGCGCCCTTGAGCAAGGCCGCAAGCCGTTCCTTGCGCTGGAGATTGGTGTGACCGGTGATGTCCTCGCCCTGGTCGACCAGCAGGTCGAAGGCGTAGAACGCCAGGTCGGCATTGCCGTCCTTGAGGCTTCTCTGAAGCAGCCCGAAATCGGGCTTGCCATCCTTGCCCAGTGCCACCGCCTCGCCGTCGATCAAACAGCCGGCGGGCAGCGCGGCGGCGGCCTTGGCGATGTCCTTGAACTTGTCGGTCCAGTCATTGCCGTTGCGGGTGAAGGCGGTCGCATTGCCCTCGCCGGTCGCCAGCAGCAGCCGATATCCGTCATATTTATATTCGAATAACCAGTCCGATCCGCTCGGCACCGCATCGACCAATGTTGCCAGCTGCGGCGGCTGGAAAGCGGGCGGCTTGACCCCGGCCGGTTTCTTCTTGGCCCCGCCCTGCTTGGTCCGCCACTCGTCGGTGCCCGCAGCGATCTCGGCCATCGTTCGCTTGGTGGTGACGCTGGTCAGCCCCTCCTCGACCAAGGTTTCGCCCGGCCCGACATGCTCGTCGGTGACTTTCTTGAGCATCCAATTCTCGCCCTTCTCACCGGGCCTTCCTTTCAGCCGGAACATCACCCAGTCGCCGCGCATCCGCTCACCCTCAAGCTTGAAATGGAGGTGCCCTTCCTTGATCGTCTTGGTCGGATCCTTGCCGGGTTCGGGGATCCACCGCCCCTGGTCCCACAGCATCACCGTCCCACCTCCATATTCGCCCTTGGGGATCGTACCTTCAAAGCTTCCGTAATCGAGCGGATGATCCTCGGTCCGCACCGCCAGGCGATTGTCCTTCGGGTCGATCGACGGCCCGCGCGGCACCGCCCAGCTTTTGAGCACCCCGTCCATCTCGAGCCGGAAATCCCAGTGCAACCGGCTCGCATCATGTTTCTGGACAACAAAACTATCGCCCTTGGCACGGCCTTTCTTACCCTTGGGCTCGGCGGTTTTCTTGAAGTCGCGCTTGGCGTTGTAGGTGTGGATATCGAGCTTCGATCCGGCCATCGGTCAGGCGCTCTTCTTGGCCGGCGCTTTCTTCGCTGCCGGATTTTTTGCGGGCGCCTTGCTGCCGCTGTCGATGCTCTTCTTCAATGCCGCCATCAGGTCGATCACGTTCGATCCCTTGGGCGACGTGTCGGGACTCTCGTCCTGGATGACGCGCTTGCCCTTCTTCTTGAGCTTCTCGGCGATCAGCCCCTTCAACGCCTCGATATAGCGATTCTCGAACTCCGACGCGTCGAAGCCGCTGGCCTTCTTCTCGATCAAGGTGCTGGCCAGATCGAGCAGGTCGGCATCCGGCTTCGCGTCGCTGATATCGCGGAAGTATGACGACGCTTTGTTGACCTCATCGGCGTAGCGCAACGTCTCAAGCACCATTCCGCGCCCGCACGCTTTCAAGCTGACGACATATTCCTGGCCGCGCATGGCGAGCTGGCCGATGCCGACCTTCTTCGCCTTGCGCAACGCCTCGCGCACCACAACGAACGCTTCCTCGGCCAGATCGTCGGCGGGAACGACGTAATAGGGCTTGTCATAATAGATCGGGTCGATGTCGGCATAATCGACGAATTGGGTCAGCTCGAGCGTCTTGCGGCTCTCCAGCTTGACCTTCTCGATCTCCTCCGGGTCGAGCAGGACATATTCGCCTTTCTCGACCTCATAGCCCTTGAGGATTTCGTCGCGGTCGACCGGGCCGATCCCGGGGACGACCTTCTCATAACGCACCCGCTGGCCCGACGGCTCATGCACCTGGTGGAAAGCGATCGATCGCCCGGCCTTGGTCGCTGGGTAAATCTCGACCGGGATCGAGACCAACGCCAACCTAATCTGCCCGCGCCAACTTGGCCGTGCCGCCATTTTCCAAGCTCCCAATTGATTCGCAGGCGATTCAATCGTCGGGGCGCGGACTCGTTCCGCCGCCGTTCGCGCTCATTCGCTTCGCAGCGCCTCGATGGGCGACAGGCGCGAGGCGCGGATGGCGGGGTAGCTGCCGAACGCCAGCCCGATAAACGCCGAAAACAGGATTGCGCCGACCACTGTCCCGGCCCCGATTGGCGCCGGGAAGTCGGCCACTTTCTCGAACACCCGCGCCAATATCTTGGCCAGCGCCAGCCCGATCATGCCCCCGATCACGCACAACACCGCAGCCTCAACCAGAAACTGGTTGCGAATGTCGCTGCGCTTGGCCCCGAGCGCCATGCGCAGGCCAATTTCGCGAGTCCGTTCGGTAACGCTGACTAGCATGATGTTCATGATCCCGATCCCGCCAACCAGCAGGCTGATCGATGCGATCGCCACCAGCACGCCCTGGAACACTGCGGTCACCGTGCCCGACTGCTTCATAAACTCTTCGGTGGTGTTGACCGTGAACGGGCTGATCTCGCCCTTGGGGACATTGTTGCGGGCGCGCAGCACGCGAATGATCGCTTTCTTGCCGCCGGCAAGATCGGCACCGTCGTCGAACCCGACGAACAGGATCGCCAGGTCGTCGGGCCCCTGGCCGGCAACGGTCGAGAAACGCTGCCGCGCGGTGGTCAGCGGAACCAACGCAAGGTCGTCATTATCAGTCCCGAAGGTCGATCCCTTGGACTCGAGCACCCCGATGATCGTAAACGGGACCCGCGCGATCCGCACCGCCTGGCCCAATGGATCGAAGCTGCCGAACAATTTGGTCGCCACGCTGGGGCCGAGCACGACCACCCGCGCCGCGGTGCGGACATCGGCGTCGGCGATGAACCGGCCGGTGTCGATTTCGGTATTGGCGACGCGGCCGTAATCGGCAGTGATGCCAACCGCAGTGGTGGTCGAGTTGCGCCCCTGGATGACCAATTGGACGGTCGAGCGGAGCTGCGGCGCGATCGCGCTGACGCCGGGCACCAGTCGCTGGATCGCGGCGGCGTCGCGCTCGGTCAGCCGGCCCCTGTCGACCACCCGGCGGCCGCCCCTGTTTTCGGGCTGGGGAAAGACGATCGCCATGTTCGACCCCAATTGGTTGATCGACTCCATCACGCTGGCCTTGGCCCCATCGCCGACTGCGACCGCCAGGATCACCGCCAGCACCCCGATCATCACCCCCAACGTCGTCAGGATCGAGCGCATCAAATTGGTCCGCAGCGCGACCAACGCGATGGCGACGTTGAGCCCCCAGGAGGCGAAGGTCCGACCGATGTTCATGCCGCGCGCCGCCGGTCGACGACGGGCGCATCCTCGATCACCTTGCCGTCGCGAAACAGGATCCGGCGGCTGGCATATTGCGCAACATCGGGTTCATGCGTGACGACGATGACCGTAATCCCGTCGTCGTTGAGGCGCTGGAAGAT
Source organism: Sphingomicrobium sp. (assembly GCA_046590765.1). Taxonomy (GTDB): domain Bacteria; phylum Pseudomonadota; class Alphaproteobacteria; order Sphingomonadales; family Sphingomonadaceae; genus Sphingomicrobium. Next base: position 9,431 of record JBKJUB010000181.1, read on the forward strand.
GCCCATGATATCTTCCGACGTGCGCGTGTCGAGCGCGCCGGTCGGTTCGTCGGCAAGGACCATCAACGGATTGGTTACCAGCGCGCGCGCAATCGCCACGCGCTGTTGCTGGCCGCCCGATAATTTGGCCGGCGTGTGACTCATCCGGTCGCCCAGCCCCATGTCGCGCAACGTCGCTTCGGCGCGCGCCCGGCGCTCGGGTCCGCTCACGCCGGCATAGATCAACGGCACCGCGACATTGTCGGTCGCCGATGTCCGCGCCAGCAAATTGAATTGCTGGAACACGAACCCGATCTTGCGGTTGCGAATGTCGGCCAGCTCGTCGCTCGACAAGGCGGCAGTGTCGATTCCGTCGAGCAGCAAATGCCCCGAGGTCGGCACGTCGAGCGCGCCGATCATGTTCATGAAGGTTGACTTGCCCGACCCCGATGCGCCCATGATCGCGACAAATTCGCCGCGCACGATCTGCAGGGAAACCCCCGCCACCGCGTGGACCGTTTCGCCCCCCAGGACATATTCCTTGACGAGATCACGCGTCTCGAGAAGCGGCGGATCAGCCGCCGCTGGCATTGTCGCTGCCGTCGTCGTCGGTTTCTTCAGCCGCCTTCTTCTTGACCGTCGACTTGCTGCGAATGATCAACCTGTCGCCCGGCACCACGCCTTTGACGATCTCGACATAATCCTCACCCTGGAGGCCGAGCTTGACCACGCGCCGTTCGGGACGAAACGGATCGGCAGTGGCGAGGTAGACCACCGGCGTGCTGGTCGGCAGTTCTTTCTCCCCCGGCCGATCGCCGGCGCGCGGCCGGAAGCGGAGCGCCGCGCTGGGGACGCGGACGACATTCGGGCGGCTGCCGGTGATCACTTCGACGTTGGCAGTCATCCCGGGGAGCAATTTGCCGTCCTTATTGTCGACATCGAGGATGACGAGGTAGCTGACGACATTCTGCAATTCGGTGGCCGATTTGCGGATTTGGCGGACGACTGCGGCGAAGGTTTCACCGGGATAGGCGTCGACGGTGAAACGCACCTGCTGGCCGTCGCGCACTTGCCCAATATCGGCCTCGTCGACCGACGCTTCGACCTGCATCCGGGTCGTATCGGCGGCGATTTCGAACAGGTTCGGAGTCTGGAAACTGGCCGCGACCGTGGTGCCGGGCTCGACCAGTTTGTTGATGATCACGCCGCTGGCCGGGGCGACGATGGTGGTTCGCGACAGATCGAGTTCGGCCGACGACAATTCGGCCTGGGCTTGCGCGATTTGCGCGCGCGCGCTGGCCGCCTGGGCGATCGCTGTCCGAGCCCCGGCGCGCGATGCGGCAAGCGCATTGGCAGACGTGTCCAACCCGGCCTTGGAGGTGAACCCGCTCTTGGCCAGCGATGCGCGGCGGGCATAGTCGCGTTCCTGCGTCCCGATATCCGATTGGGCGCGGCTGATCGATGCCTGGGCCTGCGCCATCGACGCCTGTGCTACCGCCACCTGCGCGCGCGATTGCGCGACCCGGGCGCGAAGCCGGGTGGGGTCGATTTCGGCCAGCACCTGGCCCCTGGTGACCGGAGAATTGAAATCGACGAACACGCGCGTGATCTGGCCCGAGACTTCGGCCCCGACTTTGATGGTGTTCAAGGCGCGCAGCTTGCCCGAGGCAGTAACGCGGCGAACGACTTCGCCGCGATCGACCTTGTGCGTCACATATTCATACGTTTTCGGCGTCGGCCGGAGCATCGTCCACAGGATCAGGGCGGCGACCAGGCCAATGAAGATCGACCATTTTGGGTGGCGACCTACCCAGCCCCGTACTCTCTGCAACATCACTTTCCCCACCTGAACGCCCCTGTCGTAACCGCGCTCACTGGCGTTGGCCAGTCCGCTCGTCGAAAGGGTCCATGGGGTTGCTGCAGAGCTGATTTCATTTGCCGCCATGCCGTTGACCGGGCGCGCGTGTTTGTGGCACTCGCCCGGCTATCGCGGGTGTAGCTCAATGGTAGAGCAGAAGCCTTCCAAGCTTACGACGAGGGTTCGATTCCCTTCACCCGCTCCAACTTACCGCCGAAAACGGCTGAAATCCGCCCAATCCGGTGTCCGGCTGCAGCACTTGGAACAGAGGCGCTAGCCATGCGGATTGGCGAACTCGCGCGGGCAACGGGAACCAAGGTCGAGACAATCCGCTATTATAAGCAGATCGGACTGCTTGCGGCACCTGGGCGCACTGCGTCTAACAACCGTGCCTACGGCGACGAGCATCGCCAGAGGCTCGCTTTCATCCGGCAAGCACGCGATCTCGGCTTCTCAATTAACGATGTCCGCGAGTTGCTGAGGCTCTCCGATCAACATGATCAGTCCTGTGAAGCTGCTGATCGCATCGCCTGCGCGCACTGCCATGTGAGCGATCGAAAGCTCGGCGAACTCACCTCGCTGCGTACAAATATCGATCGGATGATTGCCCAGTGTCGACGCGCCATCGTCGCCGAGTGCCGTATCATAGAGGTACTGGCCGACAACGTACCGACAATTTGAGAATGATTCGCAAAAACTCTTGACCTTCTAGCTGCTATAGCGTGCAGGGAGTGGCGAATGAACACCATTTTGCGACAACTGCAGAGGCGCTGCGCCGCGGGACGAATTTTGCTTCTGACGCTCGCCCTAGGTCTGCTGATGATCGTTGCGGTGCCGGCAAATGCAGCGCCCGCCAATTCAGCGGACGTGCAGACGGCGTGGCGGTTGATCGACTATCTGGCGGTCGATTACGCCGGTGCAGTCCAAAACGGAAAAGTGGAAAGTCCGGCGGAATATGCCGAAATGGTCGAGTTCTCGACCTCGGTGCAGTCGCGGATCGGCCAACTACCCGAAGCGCCAGGAAAGAAGGCGCTCGTCGACAAGGCCGAGCAACTCAAGCGCGACATTGGAGCGAAAAAATCCCCCGCCCAAGTCGCCGCGCTCGCCCATCAACTGGCGGCGGATCTGCTCGCCGCCTACCCGGTCCCGCTGGCGCCAACGTCTCCGCCGGACCTGACGAGAGGAGCTTCACTCTACCAGGAAAATTGCGCGATCTGCCATGGCTCCAGTGGCGACGGAATGGGCTCTGCCGCTTCAAGACTAAATCCACGTCCGATCGCATTCGTTGACGCGAAACGAGCGCGCGAGCGCAGTCTGTTCGCGCTTTATCAGGTGATCGGTCAGGGCTTAGACGGAACGCCAATGCGCAGTTTTTCCGAACTATCGCCGCAGGATCGCTGGGCGCTTGCATACTCCGTCGGCAGTTTTGGGTTTCCCAATGAGCTAGCAGCCAAGGGCGAACGGATCTGGTCAAGTCATCCCGAGGTACGCAAGCTGGTGCCCGACATGGCGACCTTGGCCGGACTGACCCCAGCCGCATTGAGTGCCAAGGTAGGACCCAGCAATGCCGACGCGTTGACCGCGTTCCTGCGCCGTAATCCCAAAGCCGTGCTCAAGACCGATGCGGGCGCGCTCGCCGTTACGCGTACAAAACTCGCCGAAAGCCTGCGCGTTTATGAAGCTGGCGACCGGACTGGTTCAGAAAAGCTTGCGCTATCCGCCTACCTTGACGGCTTTGAACCGGTTGAAGCGGTGCTAGGCGCGCGCGACGCGGCCCTTATGACGCGCATCGAGGGAGCCATGGCCAAACTTCGCGCGGCGATCCATCAGGGACGTCCGGTCGGCGAGGTTCGAGCTCGTGTTGAAAGTCTGGACTTGCTGTTTGCAGCGGCCGAGACTGCGTTGTCCCCTGAACGGGCAAGCGATGCCTCGACCGTTGTCGGTGCCTTTACCATTCTCCTTCGTGAAGGCTTGGAGGCGCTGCTGATCGTGGTCGCCATGATCGCGTTTTTGCGGAAGGCCAAACGCGAGGATGCGCTCGTCTATGTTCACGGCGGATGGATCGCCGCGTTGGCCGGCGGGGCAGCAACCTGGGCCGTAGCAACCTTTGCAATCGGCGTTAGTGGAGCGAGCCGCGAGTTGACCGAAGGCTTCGGCTCACTCTTCGCAGCCGTCATGCTGTTGTCGGTTGGCATCTGGATGCATGGCAAATCGCAGGCCGGCCAGTGGCAGAAATATATTCGCGACAAACTGAGCGCTGCCTTGTCACGCCGCTCCGCCTGGTTCCTGTTTGGGCTGGCATTCCTCGTTGTTTACCGCGAGGTGTTCGAAACCATCCTATTCTACATCGCCCTGTGGACTGATGGTAACGGTGGCCTGATCCTCGGCGGCGCGGCGGCGGGCACTGCGGTGCTCGCTGTCGTTGCGTGGGTCATGCTTCGCTACAGCCAGAAACTTCCGATCAGTCAATTTTTCGCCTACAGTTCGGGATTGGTCGCGATCCTGACTTTAATCCTGGCGGGCAAGGGCATCGCCGGGTTGCAGGAGGCTGGCCTGATCAACGTGATGCCGGTGCCTGACTTCCCGCGCATATCGATGCTCGGAATATTCCCCACGGTCGAGACGATTGCAGCGCAATTAGTGGCCCTTGTCGCTATCGTCGCCGGATATTTCTATAACCGACGCAAAGCTTTAGCCGTCCGGAAAAATGATCTCCAAGCCCAATAGCTCAGCTTACGGTGATTGCTGAATCTGGTGTGGCGCGCAGCATCACGGATGCCGTTGCACAACCCTTCGCCGAAATTTAGCCTTGACCCTGACATAGTGTCAGGGTCCAAATGTCTTTTTGGTTGAAGGAAGCGAGTGCCGCAAATGAACCATGAACCCGATCAAACGCATGGCTCCACTCAGGAAGCGGAGGCCTCGACTACGGTAAAAGATCCCGTCTGCGGCATGACTGTCGACTCAGCCACCACGCTCTATCATGCAGAATTTGAGGGGCACGAGCATTTCTTCTGCAGCGCTGGATGCCTCGCGAAGTTTAGCGCTGATCCGCATCGCTACCTGCATGGAGTGGCGAACCAGGTGACAAACCGCACCGACGATATCCCCCAAGGCACAATCTGGACCTGCCCGATGCATCCCCAAATAAGGCAGATGGGACCGGGAAGTTGCCCGATCTGCGGCATGGCGCTGGAGCCGCTCGAACCCACCCTTGACGACAAGCCGAACCCTGAGTTGATCGACATGAGCCGTCGTTTGGGGATCAGCACTATCTTGTCAGTTCCGCTTGTCACCCTGACATTCGGCGCCGAGATTTTTGGTTGGCAGCTGGTGCCGATGCAGATTTCGGTCTGGCTTCAGCTGGCGCTGGCGACACCGGTGGTGCTGTGGGGCGGATGGCCCTTCTTCCAGCGCTTTTGGGCTTCGCTGAAATCGCGCAACCTCAACATGTTCACGCTGATCGGGCTCGGTGTAGGCGTGGCCTATGGCTACAGCGTCGTGGCGACCTTCTTCCCAGCTGCATTCCCCGCCTCGATCCGTACGATGGGCGGCCGTGCTCCCGTCTATTTCGAGGCTGCCGCGGTCATTACGACGTTGGTGCTGCTGGGCCAGGTGCTGGAACTGCGTGCGAGATCGGCAACGGGAAAAGCGATCCGCGCCTTGCTCGGTCTCGCCCCGAAGACAGCGCGCCGCGTGAAGGATGGGCGGGACGAGGATATCGCGCTCGAACTCGTCATGGTCGGTGACTTACTGCGCATCCGTCCCGGAGAGAGAGTCCCGGTCGATGGCGTTGTTGCCGAAGGTCGGAGCTCGGTTGACGAATCGATGATCTCGGGTGAGCCAGTCCCGGTCGAAAAAACCGAAGGTGACACGCTCACCGGAGCGACGGTCAACGGGACCGGCGCGCTGCTGATGAGGGCCGAGCGCGTCGGCCGGGATACGATGCTGTCGCAGATCGTCCGAATGGTTGCCGATGCCCAGCGCTCGCGCGCGCCGATCCAGGCGATGGCAGACAAGGTCTCGGCTTGGTTCGTGCCGGCGGTAGTCATGGTGTCGATCGTTGCATTCGTCGTCTGGTCGCTAGCTGGACCTGAACCGCGTTTTGCTCATGCGCTGGTCAATGCGATCGCCGTCCTGATCATCGCCTGTCCTTGCGCACTTGGGCTTGCGACGCCGATGTCGATCATGGTCGGGACCGGGCGCGGCGCGTCGGCAGGCGTCCTCGTCAAGAATGCCGAAGCGCTGGAATTGATGGAAAAGATCGACACGCTGATCGTCGACAAGACCGGCACCCTGACGATTGGAAAGCCGCGCCTGATCGAAGTGGTCGCAATCAACGGATTTGAGGAGGGCGAAATACTTGGCTTCGCTGCTTCGCTTGAGAAGGGCAGCGAGCACCCCCTCGCAGCCGCCATCGTCGAAGGCGCGGATGAGCGCGGCGTGGTGATCGAGAAAGCGACGGATTTCGAGTCGCACACCGGCAAAGGTGTGAGCGGAACCGTTACCGGTCGCGCCATATCCCTGGGTAACAAAGTAATGCTCGCCGATTTGGGGGTGGATACCGCCAGCCTCGACACGCAAGCCGACAGCATTCGCGCCGATGGCCAGGGTGTCATGTTTGTCGCGATCGACGCAAAGCTCTCAGGGCTGCTGGTTGTGGCGGATCCGATTAAGGAAACCGCCACTGATGCAGTTGCTGCGCTTCGTAAGAGTGGCGTCCGGGTCGTCATGATGACGGGCGACAATCGACGCACCGCCGAAGCCGTTGCCCGGCGCATCGGCGGGATCGACGAAATCTTCGCCGACGTCCTGCCCGATCAGAAGCAGGCGATGGTCGAAAAACTCCGCAACGAAGGACGGCGCGTCGCCATGGCCGGCGATGGAATTAACGATGCGCCCGCTTTGGCTGCAGCCGATGTCGGGATCGCGATGGGGACCGGCACCGATGTCGCAATGGAAAGTGCCGCAGTGACCCTCGTCAAGGGCGACCTCGGCGGGATCGTGCGCGCTCGGCACCTTAGTCGCGCGGTCATGCGCAACATTCGGCAAAACCTGTTCTTCTCGTTCATCTTCAATGCTGCCGGGGTGCCAATTGCAGCTGGTGTACTTTATCCTTGGTTCGGCATTCTCTTGAGCCCGATCATCGCCGGCGCAGCAATGGCGTTCAGCTCGGTCGCTGTCATCGGTAACTCGCTTCGCTTGCGCTCGGTGAAGCTGTCGTGAACACGGCAGTCTACACTCCACCGCTCGGATTCGCTGCGCTGACTCCTGTGTATGACGCCGTTATCGGGTTGATGACTCGGGAAGGGGCATGGCGCTCTCGCCTGGTTGAGCATATCGGCGCTGAGACAAATGAGATAATTGTGGATGTCGGTTCGGGCACAGGGAGTCTTGCAGTTGCGGTCACTGCCGCCACGCCCGACTGTAAGTTTCTGGGAATCGATCCCGACCAGCCGGCGGTCGGGATTGCCCGGCGCAAGACTGCCCGGGCAAGGTCGATCGCGACGTTTCAGGTCGGCACTTTCGGCACCGCGCCGGATGACAATGAGCAGGCTGCGGACAAGATCATCTGCAGCCTCGTGCTGCATCAGGTGCCGCTTTATGAAAAGCGCCGATTGCTTCGCGCGATGTTTGATCGACTGAAGCCCGGCGGCAAACTGTTTGTCGCCGATTATGGCCTCCAGCGGACTTTCGCGATGCGTCTGGCCTTTCGAGTTACTGTGCAGCTTTTCGACGGCGTGAGCGATACTCAACCCAACGCCGACGGTATCCTGCCAAGCCTTATCGAAGACGCCGGTTTTGTTCGGCTGTGCGGTCTCGACGATTTCGCAACTGCAACCGGTCGGATCGAGATCCTGCGCGCGGACAAGCCCGCCGAATTAATCCTCGACATGGAAGGGGCATGAAGATCGGCGCCATCTCAAACGCGACCAGCGTCAGTCAGCGAATGATCCGCCATTATGAGAAGATCGGACTGATTCCGCCTGCCGCACGCCGCGACTCCGGCTATCGCGACTATGACCAGCGCGACC
>JBKJUB010000236.1:0-4478 GCA_046590765.1 Sphingomicrobium sp.
GGCGAGGTTCACGGCGCTCATCTTGCCGCGCTTGTCCTCTTCCAGCTCGTACGAAACGCGCTGGTCCTGGTTGAGCGTCGACATGCCGGCGCGTTCAACGGCCGAAATGTGCACGAAGGCGTCGTTGCCGCCGTCTTCCGGAGCGATGAAGCCATAGCCCTTGGACTCATTGAAAAATTTTACGGTGCCGATAGGCATAGTCATATTCCTTCTCGTGGACCCGACAATCGGGCCTTGGAGCTAAGAGCAGCGAAGGGAAGGAATGAGGGCCGCAAAGCGCCTGACGTCCATCGATTTGCGACAAGTAGCCAGACCCATATAGGCGCATTATGCCGAAATACCTAATCGCGCGATTTGAGCAGCTTTACGCGGGCTGCAATTCGCTCGCTGCGACCCAATTCGAAAGCGCTTCGCGGGCGCGGTTGGTGTAGAGTTTCTTGCGATCGGCTTTCTTCGATTTGGGGCCATCCAATGGCGGCATCAGCCCGAAGTTGATGTTCATCGGCTGATAGGTTTCGGCTTCCGCCCCGCCGGTGATGTGCGCCAGCAACGCCCCGAGCGCGGTTTCGGGCGGGGGCGCGGTGAGTGGGCTGCCCGCAATTTCGGCAGCAGCAAATTTGGCGGCGAGCATCCCGATCGCGGCGGATTCGATATAGCCTTCGCAGCCAGTGATCTGTCCGGCGAAGCGGATGTGCGGGAGCGACTTCAGCCGAAGCTCGCCGTCGAGCAGTTCGGGCGAGCGGATGAAGCTGTTGCGATGGATCCCGCCGAGCCGCGCGAATTCGGCATTTTCGAGTCCCGGGATGGTGCGGAAAATCCGCACCTGCTCGCCATGTTTGAGCTTGGTCTGGAAGCCGACCATGTTCCACAAGGTGCCAAGCGCATTGTCCTGCCGCAGCTGCACTACCGCATAAGGCCAGCGCCCAGTCTTGGGATCGTCGAGCCCGACGCCCTTCATCGGCCCGTAGCGCAAGGTCTCGACCCCGCGGCTCGCCATCACCTCGATCGGCATGCAGCCCTCGAAGTAAGGCGTGTCTTTTTCCCACTCCTTGAACTCGGTCTTTTCGCCATCATTCAACGCGGCGACGAAGGCGTCATATTGCGGCTTCGACATCGGGCAGTTGATGTAATCCTTGCCGCCCTTGTCCCACCGCGCCGCCATCCAGCAAATGTCCATGTCGACGCTGTCGCGGTGGATGATCGGGGCGATCGCATCGAAAAAAGCCAGCGCGTCTGAACCGGTTGCAGCGGCAATGGAGTCGGCCAGGCCGGGCGCGGTCAGCGGGCCGGTGGCGATAATCGTCGATCCCGAAGCGGGGAGGGCGTCGATTCGCTCGCGCACTACCTCGATCTTGGGATGCGCGGCGATGCGCGAGGTCACTTCGGCCGCAAACGCCTCGCGATCGACCGCCAGCGCAGAGCCGGCGGGGACGCGGTGCTGATCGGCGGCGGACAGCACCAGCGAGCCGAGCGTGCGCATTTCCTGGTGGAGCAAGCCGACCGCGTTATTCTCGGCATCGTCCGAGCGAAAGCTGTTCGAGCAGACCATTTCCGCCAGCCGGTCGCTGTCATGCGCGGGGGTGGTGTCGCCCCCACCGCGCATCTCGCTCAAGCGAACCCTGAGGCCAGCCTCGGCCAACTGCCACGCGGCTTCAGACCCGGCGAGCCCGCCGCCGATGATGTGAATGTCGTGCATCGCGCCCCTCTAGCCGTTCGTCCCGAGCGAAGTCGAGGGACGAACGGGAATGGAGCTTCAAACCTCGGCCAATTCTTCCGCCTTGGTCTGCGCGACGATCAATTGCTCGATGTCGGCGATCGTGTGGCCGGTCATTTCCTTGGAAATTTCGCACACCACGCGGCGCGTGGCTTCCTTGTGCAACTGCTTGCGCAATTCACCCAATGTCTTGGGCGGGGCGATGATGACGAGTGCTTCGAAATCATTGGCCAAGGCGCGCTTGTTCACGTCCTCGGCGGCATGTTTGGCCCAGCGATCTTCCTCGAGCTGGTGGAAGTCGGTTTCCTCGTAGCTCGGTCGCCCATAGCCGCCGCTCTGCGCATTGGATCCCGCCGCGTCGGTCTTCATCTCGCTGTCCTTGGCGTCGGCCCGCTCATCATGCGCCTCGGTGCGCAAATCGATCTGGTTGACGTCGCCGTGGTTGCGGAAGAACAACGTCTTGCGGCCGTCGGTGACGAGGACGAGGGCGAGGTTGGCTAGGGGCATTGAGGTCTCCTTATGTGACCCCAATCCAACGAACGCTCGCCGCGCCATGTTCCTTATTCGATCGGCGCTTCCTCCTCGCCCGACGCGAGATCTTCTCCGATCACCGCATCGTCGGCGGGCACGATCTCGTCATTGCCGTCAAGCTCGATGTCCTCGACCTCGGCCTCGTCGATCTTGGCGACCGAGACGACGGTCTCATTCTTGTCGACGCGGAAAATGGTCACGCCCTGCGTGTTGCGCCCGGCGATGCGGATGTCGCCGACGGTGGTGCGGATGACCTTGCCCTGGTCGGTGACCAGCATCAACGCCTCGCCCGGGGTGACCGGGAAGCTCGCCACCACCCCGCCGTTGCGGTCCGACGTGACGATGTTGGTGATGCCCTGGCCACCGCGCTTGGTGCGGCGATATTCGTAGGTCGAGCTGCGCTTGCCATAGCCGTTGACGGTGACGGTCAGCAGGAATTGCTCCTTGCCCGATATTTCGGCGTAGCGTTCCTCGCTGATCCCTTCCGCCGCAACATTGTCGCGCCACATAGGCGAACGGAGATAGGCTTCGCGTTCGGCCTGCGTCGTGCCCGCGCGGCGCAGGATCGACATCGAGATGACGCGGTCGTCATCCTTCAGGCGAACCCCGCGAACCCCCATCGACGAGCGGCTCTGGAATTCGCGCACGTCGGTCGAGAGGAAGCGGATCGCCTTGCCGTTTTTCGTCGCCAGCAGGACGTCGTCTTCCTCGGTGAGCAAGTCGACCGCGATCAGGCAGTCGCTGACGTCTTCATTATCGCCTTCGCCGAACTTCATCGCGATCTTGCCTGCGGTGGGGATATTGGTGAAGGCGTCCATCGAGTTGCGCCGCACAGTGCCCTTGGCGGTAGCGAACATGATGTGCAGATCGCCCCACTCCGCCTCATCTTGCGGTAGTGCCAATACAGTTGAAATCGTCTCTCCCTCAGCCAATGGCAACAGGTTGACCATCGGCCGGCCCTTGGCGGTCGGGCCGCCTTCGGGGAGCTTCCACACCTTCATCCGGTACACGCGCCCGGTCGAGGAGAAGAACAATACCGGATTGTGGGTCGAGGTGACGAACAGAGTGGTGACGACATCCTCGTCCTTGGTCGACATGCCGCTGCGACCCTTGCCGCCGCGCTTCTGTTCGCGGAACAGGGCCAGCGGGGTGCGCTTGATATAGCCGGTCATGGTCACGGTCACGACCATGTCCTCGACCTCGATCAGATCCTCATCGTCGATCCCGTCGACCGCACCGGCCAATTCGCTTTTGCGGGGGGTCGAAAATTCCTTGTCGACCTCGTCCAGTTCCTCGCGCAGCACTTCGAGCAGGCGGGTGCGGTTGCCGAGGATTTCGAGCAATTCGGTGATGCTGGTCGCAAGCCCCTCAAGCTCGCCGCCGATCTCCTCGCGCCCTAGCGCGGTGAGGCGATGGAGGCGAAGCTCGAGGATTGCGCGGACCTGCGTTTCGGACAGTCGATAGGTCTCGCCTGCGGCCTGTGGTTCGATCGCTTCGACCAGCATGATGTACTGGCGGATCTCGGCAATCGGCCAGTCGCGACCGAGCAATTTCTCGCGCGCAACGGCGGGGCTGGCCGAGCCGCGGATCAGATTCACCACCTCGTCAAGGTTGGTCACCGCGACCACCAGCCCGAGCAAGATGTGCGCCCGGTCGCGCGCCTTGGCCAGTTCGAACTTCGAGCGGCGGGTGATCACTTCCTCGCGGAATTTGACGAACGCCTCGATGATGTCGCGCAACGCCAGAGTCTCGGGCCTGCCGCCACGGATCGCGAGCATGTTGGCGGGGAAACTCGATTGCGCCGGGGTGTGGCGCCACAATTGGTTGAGCACGACCTCGGGGGTCGCGTCGCGCTTCAGCTCGATGACGATCCGCACGCCCAAGCGGTTGGACTCGTCGCGGATGTCGGACACGCCCTCGATGCGCTTGTCCTTGGCGGCCTCGGCGATCTTTTCGACCAGTCCGTTCTTGCCGACCTGATAAGGGATTTCGGTGAGCACGATCGAGCGCTTGTCGCCGCGCCCTTCCTCGACATGCGCTCGGCTGCGCTGAAGGATCGAGCCGCGGCCGGTGGTGTAAGCCGAGTGGATGCCAGCCTTGCCGAGGATGATCGACCCGGTCGGGAAGTCGGGGCCGAGGACATATTCCATCAGCCCTTCGGAGGTGATGTCATGATCGTCGAGATAGGCGCGGCAGGCGGCGATGACTTCGCCGAGGTTATGCGGCGGGATGT